>JBHLQA010000070.1:0-11569 GCA_048885285.1 Candidatus Odinarchaeota archaeon | reverse complement strand
AAGCTTTTGAATCCTATAAATTAAGCCAAGATCACATTAAGACAATTATTCAGATGTAAAGATTATCATTTACAAAAAAACCAACTTAAATTATAGACTAATTTTAGAATCATTGAATTTTTTAGAAATAAACTCTTAATTACTAGATATAAGTCAAAATCATTAAAACATTATAATGGAAAAAGTAGAGCAATCAGTTGAAGAAAATATTTCAAAAAAAGTAATACCTAAAGAGGAAATCAAATTTCAATATTTTTGGTATTTATTTGTATTTTTTACGATATACTTAATCTCACTGTTAGTTCCTGCATTTATATTTATGAGTTATGTTTTCTTATTTTTTTTACCATATTTTTTAGAAATTAGTAATTTTTTTGCTCTTTTTACTGAAATTAAACCACTCATAGCATTAATTACTATGCCATTTGTTATTATTGGTTGTTATTTTATACGATTATTTTTAATTGGTTTAGTAACTCGTTGGTTTTGGAGTTTAGCTGAAAAAAAATCACCTAGTAAAAATGGCATAATACCAAGGAACTTTTCGAGTAAAGCATTGAATTATTATCATATTAGAAGTATGATGATCAAGTATGGCAAAAACGCTTTTACAAAAGGAATTGTACCTTGGCTCAGTAATTGGTTTTTTAATTTTGTGAGATCAAATATAATCGGAAAAGGTACAACCTTAGAAGAAAGTATGATGAATGATAAATTTGCAATTGTTGGAAATAATTGTTATTTTGGTGTTAATTCTGCATTAGCTACTCATTTGGTAGATGGTGTTTTTGGAAATATAAGTTATTTTCAAGTTAAGATTGGAGATAATGTAACCACTGCTGCGACAAATTTAATAGCAGCAGGGTCAGAAGTTCATGATAATTGTTATTTACTTCCTCTAGCTTCTACTGGAAAACATAGTATAATTGATAAAAGTAATAGCTATTTATTTGGTATTCCTATGAGAAGAGTCTTTAGAAAAAAGTTAATAAAGTATTTGGATTTAACTCCTAAACATTTTGAAATAAATGAAAACATTGAAGAGTATAGAGATAGAAAATTGATAGAAGAATTAAAAGCTGAAATAAATACGATTCACCCTGTCGATAAACCAAAAACTGATACTTTTCAAGAAGAAAATATTGATATTAGTAATTTAACTGAAAATGATTTAAGAATTGATTTTACAACAAGCAGTGCCATTTCAAGAGTTAATATTAAATTTTTAGCGGTATATTTACCTATTTTTTGGCTCTCTGGGATGATAGACACAATAATTTTTTATACATTCATATCTTATGTTCATAATGTATTTTTAATGGTCTTTTTTCTTCCAACAATAATATTTATCATGTGGTTTGTTTTCATCATGGGGTGCTTCTTTTTCAGCAAACTATTTTTAATACTAATTAATTTAATCCATAAGCCAAAAGAAGGCATATTTAAGGCAGAAATAGGGGATACTGACTTTGAATTTTGGTGTTTACGCACTGAATTAAAGAAAATCGTTTTGTGGCTTATAAGAAATTGGCCTATACCCTGGATGGATATTTTAGCTTTTAAATGGTTTGGAATAAGGATGACT
Organism: Candidatus Odinarchaeota archaeon; assembly: GCA_048885285.1. GTDB lineage: Archaea > Asgardarchaeota > Lokiarchaeia > Sigyniarchaeales > SOKP01 > Loki-b32. Next base: position 9,984 of record JBHLQA010000070.1, on the reverse strand, counting down.
ATCTCTAGTTCATTATATGATTCTTGGTGTGATGGTGAATTTATTACTTTTGGTCGAAGAGTATTGGTGGGGCAGGGAGCAACTATCAGTTCTTCTATGGTATTAGGAAAATATTTGATTATAAAAAAAGTAATATGTGGTGATTATTCTCTCGTTGGTGGGCAATCCACAATCTCACCGGGTACTATTATAGGGAAAGAAACTTTTGTTAGTGCTATCTCTAATACTGTATATAATCAGATTCTAGAACCAGGTTGGATCTATCTAGGAATTCCAGCTGTAAAATTTAAAAGAAATAAGTATGCTAGTGAACGAAGAAATATAATTATTAAAAGAGATATAGATAAACAAATGAAATTTGAAATGGAACATGAAGTAAATGTTGATAGAGATAAAAATCATAAGCTATAAGAATGCAGTGTTCTAATTTAACTTTAAATTTAATTGTTCCCTCAAAAAATTCTTTAAATTTTGACATTTTTTTTTAAAATCTTGTTTATTTTTATAGAAATTATTAGTCCTAGGGCAATCATCATCAAGTTTACATATCTTTTCGTCAATATCATATATCAATGGATAAAATCTACATCCCTGAGGTCGAAAATCATAAATTTTACATTTCATAGAGAGAATATCTAAAAATATACAATGATTTGCAGAATTTTTTAATTGAAAAAACCCATTTTGATTAATAAAACTAAATTTTTTCTTTTTTATTTTTTTTGGATAACGTTTGATTATTTTATCAATATCTTGTTGAGATAAAATCATTTCTGTATTGATACAGCATTTTCCGCAATAATCGCATTTGTTTCCCATAGTGAATTATTATTTTTGTGTTAATCTCATAAATTTTAAAGGAAGGAAAATATCTATTAAAATATAATAATCATTAATTGCTTTTTAATTGAGTAAAAAAAATAGAATAAAATGAAAACATAGACAAAAATAGCAATGAGTAGAGAAGATAAAGAAACTACAGCTCTCGAGTACGAAAAAAACAATGAAGAAGTATTAAAAGAAGAAGTAAGTCTACAATTTCATTTGTATATCTTAATTTTTGCTATAATTTATTATGTGTCATGGTTATTACCTGGATTCGTTTTTTGGCTCTATTTTATAATACCATTTCGTATATTTTTTCTAGAAAATTTGGATTTTTTCTCAATTTTTACAAATATTAGTTCATTGTTGACTCTATTATTAATGCCAATTATACTTATTAGCTGTTATTTACTCCATTTGTTATTAATTGGTTTAACAACACGCATTATTTGGAAGATTACTGAAAAAATTTCACCATCAAAATCAGGCGTGATACCACGAAATATTAGGAGTAGAACTGCAAATTATTATCATATTAGAAGCTTTATGATCAAATATGGAAAAAATACTTTTACTAAAGGGATGTTTCCTTGGTTATCTAAATGGTTTTTCAATACAGTAGGCTCAAATAAAATTGATAAAGGTACAACAATCGAGGAGTCTGTAGGTAATGATAAATTTATTGATATTGGTAAAAATTGTTATATTGGCGTAAATGCTACATTAGCAAGTCATTTACTTCAAGGAATTTTTGGTAATATTACTTATTTTGAGATTAAGGTAGGGGATAATGTTACAACTGCTGCTATGAACCAAGTTGGCCCAGGAACAGAACTCAATGATAATACTTTTTTATTACCACTAGCTTCTACAAATAAACATAGTATTGCTAAGGGGGGTTATTATTTTGGAATACCATTTAGAAAGATCTTTAGAAAAAAAATAATAAATTATCTTGATTTATCTCCAAAAGATTTGGAAAAGAATGAAAATATTGAAGGGTACAAGGATAAAAAACTCATTAAAGAACTAAAAAAAAAGAATCTTTTACAAAAAGATATTGATTCCGTTCATGGAGAAAATGTTGTAATAGAAGAGCAAAAGGAGGTAAAAATAAATGTTAATAATTTATCAGATGAAGAATTAGCTATTGATTTTGCAACTAGCTCCGCAGTAAGTCGAATAAATATAAAGTTTTTAATTGTATATTTACCTCTTTTATGGGTTGCTGGATTAGTAACTACAATAATTTGGTATTGGTACTCTGAAAATGTACTGAGTTCAATGCAATTTCGATGGGAATTTTTCCTATTTTTTCCATTAATTTTATTCGGTTTAATATATATCTTTATTACGGCATGCTTAGTTTTTAGTAAGTTGCTTTTACTAATAGTTAATCTCATTCATAAACCTAAGGAAGGTGTATTCAAAGCTGAAAAAGGAAATAAAGATTATGAATTTTGGATGATAAGAATTGAACTTAAAAAGTTGGGTTTATGGTTTATGAGAAATTCTCCATTACCTTGGACTGATGTGGTTGCTTTAAAATTATTTGGAGTCGATATGGATTCATCAAGTCATTTGCCTGATGCATGGTGTGATCCAGAATTCATTAAATTTGGTAGAAAGAATCTAATTGGGCAAGGAGCTTTAATAATGTCAAGTATGGTGGTTGGAAGATATTTATTAATAAAAAAGATATTTTTTGATGATTATGTAATGGTTGGAGGGCATACAACAATATCTCCCGGCACAATTATAGGCAAAGAATCTGTAATAGGTGCTGTTAGTTCAACAACATACAATCAGGTTTTAGAACCAGGTTGGGTTTATTTTGGATTCCCCGCTATTAAACTTAAGGAAAACAAATATGCTGAAGAAAAAAGAGATGTAATTATCAAGCGTGATGTTGATGGCGAAAAAAAATTCAAAACTATCCATGAAGTCAATATTGATGAAGATAAAAAAAAATTAATTAAAACTCAAAAAGAAAAGGTATAAAATAATAATGAGTATCCCAAATACGATGAGAGTAGGGCCTTTTACACCTACAATATTAGTAAAAAAGAGATACTTAATATTGTATTTTTTGCTCATTTGGATAAGTATTATTCCTGTACTTTTAGAATTTTGGGTTTATTGGCGTTTTTTATGGAATTATGAGAGACCTATTCATTTCTATACTTTTCTTCCTCTTCTATTTTTTGGAATGTATGTATCTATAGTGTTTTTTTCTGTTTTATTTGCCAAAATATTATTAATAATAATTAATGCAATACATAAACCTCGAGAAGGTGTATTCTTAAGAATCCCAGAAGATAAAGATTATAGATATTGGAGTCTTCGGAATACAATTAAGCGATGGCCAGTATGGCTTGCTCATCGATTTCCCTTTCCTTTCTTGGATAATATATGTTTTAAAGCTTTTGGTGTAAAAACAAAATTCTCAAACTCTCTATTTGAAGGATGGGTTGATACAGAATTTATAGAATTTGGTAAAGATGTAGTGGTGGGGCAAGGTGCAATTATTCAATCAGCTGTCGTTATAGGTAATTTATTAATAATTCGGAAGACTATGATTGAAGACGATGTGAGGATTGGATCACATGCAATAATTATGCCTGGTACTCATATTGAAAATAAATGTATTCTAGCAGCGAATTCTGTAACAACAATAGGACAGGTTTTAGAAAAAAATTTTATATATGTGGGTATTCCCGCAAAAAAATTCAAAAAGAATTTTTTCTTTGAAGATGGCTTGGAAAATAGAATTGGTCATGTTGAAGATGTAGAAAAATTAAGAGAAAAATATGAGGAAATTTATACAAAACGTTATGATCAACTCACTCGTAAAGACCGTAGAGAAAAAAAAAGAGTGAAAAAAGAAGAAGAGAAAAAGAGATTTGATAAAGGGATAGAGGAATGGGAAGATTTTGATGATGATTTCAATATTTAACGTTTATTGAATAATCTAAGCAATTTAAAAAATCATCTTCATTTTAACTTAAAATATATCCTTCTATTGTTTTTACCTTTATTAACAGTTTTAACTAATTCAATTTTACCAATTTCTTTAAGATGCTTAATATGAGTTCCCCCATCGACTTGTTCATCGACATTTCCTATTCTGACTATACGAAATTCCCTAATTTTTTCCAGTAATCCCACAGCTAAACGTGTTAATTCAGGTTTACCAATTACTTCTTCTCTTGACATATAATCTATAGTAATTGATAGATCCTGATCTATAATTTTGTTTGCCTCCTCAACAAAATCCCTTAATTTTTCAGGGGTGTAATCTTGCATCGAAAAATCCATCCTTGTTTTATCTAATTCAATTTGATTACCAGTAATTTTCGCATTAGCTTTTTTATAAAGAATACTACTAATTAGATGTGAGGCTGTATGATATCGCATGAATGTATACCGTCTCTCCCAATCAATCTCACAATTAACTTCATCACCCTCGTTTAATCCAATTTTATCTACTTCATGACTTATAATACCAGAAAATTTACCGACATAAGTTACTTTAAATTCTTGACCATTTTTTATAATGAATCCCTCATCCCAAGGTTGTCCTCCACCTTTAGGATAAAATGCCGTTTGTTCAAGAGTAATATACTTTTCATCTTTAACATTTGTGACTTTAGTATTCCAACTCTTGAGGTAAGAATTATCCATATATAAGGCTCTTGTCATAAGAAAAAAAAAGTAACCACCTTTAAAATATTGACTTTTATTAGTTTTAAAAAAACTTAGAATTTTATGATTTATTTTTTATATTTATAATCGAGAAAATAAGATTAGAAAAAAAAAAATATTTCATTCTAATTTTAGACTTCTCATATTTGTAATTAAAAAATTGAATAACTTTTAATTTTTTATTTTCTAATATGTTTCATTTTTATATATTCAATCCTGATATATCCTATTTGGGAATATTAAGTATTTATAGAAGTTATACTAAATCATTGATTAACATTAAAATCTTCTAAAAACCAAAAAAGAGATATCTTATTTAAAAAAATAACATAAAAAATACAGATAAGAGGTTTTATTCTTATGGAAAAAGAAAGAAAAACAAAAATGTATTTAATAGTTTGTACGGCTTTCATACTTTTTTGCGGATTAATGGCAGCTTCAATTCAAACAAACTTTAATACTATTGATGTAGATGAAGTCAAGATTCAGCGAGATGATGGAAGTTTACTTTTAGGAAAATTGTTTCGCCCAAAAGATGTAGACGCAGTAAACACGGCTCCTGGAATTCTTGGATTACATGGGTATAATAATGATAAGAATATTCAAAGAGGAACCGCTTTAGAATTAGCTAAAGCAGGATTTGTAGTATTAATAATTGACGAACTTGGTCATGGAGATTCGGATGGCCCTGGATACTTTGATGTAGCATGTGCCCTTGATGCCTATGATTGGTTGGAAGCTCAACCATTTGTTAATGGAAGTAGTGTATATGGTGAAACCATGATGGGTATTTATGGTCATTCTATGGGCTATATTGTAGGTTGGCAAGTCGCCCTAAATAGACCTACTCATGATGCTTGTGCATTCGAATCTTTTGCTCCACAAAGTAACTTGCTCCTCCACAATGTCCTTCATACTTGGGCAGAATACGAAGAATGGTATGATGTAGATTTAAATCTATTCTCTTTAGATTATTATACTCCGAATATGAGTGTAAAGGAAGTCAAGGAAATGGGATTAATTATTACAGGCATGAATGCGGGATTAATTGGTCCTGGTGAAGTAGATACAACTTATGGTGATTTTTCACTTGGAACAGCGTTTCGAACCCATTACGCTCAAGGCGTTACCCATCCAGGATTAACTATGGATCCCACCTGTAATAAAGAGATTGTAGCTTGGTTCTTACAGGCATTAACGGGTGAGACTGAAGCTGATGCAATGAGTACTGCTGCTATAAGCGGTCAAACATATATTGGCGTGGAAGTCTTCCAGTGTTTGGCATTACTTACAACTTTTGCTTCACTGATCTTCTTAACAAAATGGCTATTAATGACAAACTTTTTCAAAGAAGTTGTACAACCAATGCCAGAACGCACAACATTTATTTCAGAAAAGAAGTGGGCGTGGTGGGCGGCTGCTACAGTTAATAATGTCATTGCTGCATTTGCTTATATATTTTGTGTAAATGCTAACGAGGCTTGGAATATTGATACTGAGGCACCATTGTTAATGGGAATGATGAATAATTTATTAGGGTTTTATCTTTATTGTTCCTTAATTGGTCTTATTTTCGTCGCTGTGTGGTATTTCGTTACTTGGTATCAAGATAGAGGAAGCATAGCCCCATATGATCTTGGAATTACCTATGGTAAGGAGAATAAGAAGGAAGCTTTGCGGATATTCTTAAAGACTTGTTTGATAGCTGTAATTCTTTTTACGTGGATGTATTTATTGGTAAGCATTTTTCAGACATTCTTCTTAATTGAATTCGGAGTTTTCTGGACGTTCATGAAGATGTTCACATTGGAACGATTATTTATGTTCTTCCTCTACTTACCAATGATTTTACCATTTTTCTTAATAATAGGTGGAGTATTTGCATTTGCAGAACTTCGGCAAAAAGAAACAAGTTCAGGAATCAAAACACAACTTGTTTGGTGGGCAAAACTTAGTTACACTATGGTATTTGGTCTTTTCATAGTATTTATAATTCAATACGCTGGATTGTGGCTCGGTCAAAATCCTACATTCAAGGGTCTGGAAACATCACCAGTAATGCCCCTTCAATTATGGGCCATAGTTCCACTAACTATGTTAATCTTATTCTTTATGGTCTTTTGGTATCGTAAAACGGGGAAAATCTATCTAGGCACTATTATGGCTTCACTCATCACAACTTGGTTCTTGGTTGTTTCTGGTATAATGGGTTCGTCTTTATTATAATTAATAATATTTTTTTTTTTTTTTCGAACAAAAAACATCCTTAGATTAAAAAGTAGTAGTTCTAATTAATTGTTACATATTTATTATTTATTTGAAATATTTACATCTTTAATATGCCTATTTTACAGAGATGAATCATCCATAATAAGTGCTCTTGCTATAAAACGAAATATCTATTTTATATTATAACTTTAAGCATTTTCATAGAACTCAGAAGGTTAAGCAATTTCAAATAATTCTAATTTCAAAAATTTAATCTTTTTTCTAAATTGAGGATAATAATAAAAATCCTTGTTCTTCGTTCTCAAAACTGAAACTATATTCTTCATATATAGCGTAAAACATATTTAAAATAAATATTGAATAATATTTAATCTATCCCATGAATTACATTAGGTTTAGCACCATAAAAAGCTTCAAGTTTAACAAATTTCATTTCTTTAGAACAATTGGGAAAAATTATTTTCCATCTTTCTTATTCTCAAAAGAAAATCCACATTCTTTAAATACTATGATATTTGCTTTTATTCAATATTACCTTGAAATTTATTAAAGTCCTTTTATGACATCGAAAATGATTAAATTTAATAATTGTTTTAAAAGCTTTTTCATAAGGAAAATAAATAAATTAAAAGTCAAGTTTAATTAATTTATACGAATTATTGTTATAACAATTTGAAATCATCTAACTAAATATAACAACTAAAGTGTCTTTAATGAAATCTGTAGAATTAGCGGGGAATAAATTTGAAGTTAAAAATGGATTTCTTGATTTAAGCCTTTTAGAGATAAAAGACATGGAGGAAATACAAGGATTATCAAAATTAGATGATTTAAAGAATTTAGAATTGAGTTCTAATAACATATTGCATGTAAAAGGATTAGAAAATCTTACTGAGTTAGAGATTTTAAATTTGGGAAATAATCAAATAATTGATATTAAAGGTTTAGAAAGTCTAGTAAATCTTAAGATATTACATCTTATAAGTAATCAAATAAAAGAGATAAAAGGATTAGAAAATTTAAGTAATTTAGAAGAATTATATTTAAGAGGAAATCAAATAAAATATTTAGAAGGATTAGATACTTTAAAGTCATTAAAAAGATTGGATCTTTCTTGGAATGAAATTACAGAAATTCAAGGGTTTGAAAATTTAAGAAATCTAGAAGTTTTATGGATAGCTGGAAATCAATTACGACGGATTAAAAATCTCGAAAACTTAAGAAATTTAGAAGTCTTGAATTTAGCAGGAAATCAGATTAACAAAATTGAAGGTTTAGATAATTTAAATAATTTAAAAAGTCTTTATTTAAATAATAATTCAATCAGCAAAATCGAAAGATTAAATTCTTTGGATCATCTTGAAACTCTTTGGTTAAATACTAATAAGATTTCAGAAATAGGAGGATTAGATAATTGTAAGGTTATACGAATTTTAAATTTAAAACAGAATAATATCAAACACATCAAAAATTTATATTTATTGAATAATCTAGAAAGTCTTTTTCTTTCAGAAAATAAAATAGGGGAAATTAAAGGTCTTGAAACGTTAATAAAATTAGAAACGCTTGATTTAGGTCAAAATGAGATAATTCAAATAAAAGGATTAGAGTCTTTAGTAAATTTAAAAGATTTATGGCTTGCAGATAACCTGATTCCTCAGAAAATTCTGGATCAACTCGGAGGACTTGATAGTGGAGGGTATGCTAATGACCCTTTGAAATTTGTTCAATATTGCATTGTAAATCTATAGATCATTCTTTTAAACATTTTCTTTAAATAAAAATAAATAATAATAGAAATTAGGTATTTTACATATTATAAGTAATTTTAAATTCAATTTTTAAAAGGTAAATTCTTATGGAATTAAATGCATTTGAAGTAGCAAAAAAGCAAATAGATATTGTATCTAAAGAGATGGGACTACATCCTAATTTAACTAAATATCTTAAAAGAGTAGAACGTGCATTGATAGTGACTATCCCTATTAAAATGGATGATGGATCTCTTGAGATGTTCGAAGGTTATAGAGTTCATCATAGTACAGTTAGAGGTCCTGGGAAAGGAGGTATAAGATTTTCTCCTGAAGTAAATTTAGATGAAGTTAAGGCATTAGCTACGTGGATGACTTGGAAGTGTAGTCTTTTAAACTTACCACTTGGTGGCGCTAAAGGAGGAGTATGTGTAGACCCTCGAAAATTATCTAAAAGTGAATTAGAGCGACTTACTAGGAGATATACCTCTGAAATAATTAATATTATTGGACCCGATATCGATATTCCTGCTCCTGATGTAAATACTAATGCGCAGATTATGGCTTGGATTATGGATACTTACTCAATGAATAAAGGAAGGTCGATCCCAGGTGTTGTTACTGGTAAACCTGTAGAAATAGGAGGATCTGTGGGTAGAGAACCAGCAACAGGAATGGGTTTGTTTTTTAACTTAGAAGCTATATGTAAGAAAAAAAACTTAGATTTAAAATCACAAAATATTGTTATCCAAGGTTTTGGTAATGTTGGTGGTACAATTGCTGAAATATTATTTAAAGAAGGTTGCAAAATACTGGCAATTTCAGACATATCTGGAGGTTTATTTTATAATATGGGTTTAGAGATTGATAAATTATTACAATGGACTAAAGATGGCAATTTTTTAAAAGATTATAAAGATGAGAGATATAATATTATAACCAACGATGAATTACTCACAATTGAATGTGATATTTTAATTCCGGCTGCTCTTGAAAATCAGATAACTCAAAAAAATGCAAAAAATGTCAAATGTAAGATCATTATAGAAGGAGCAAATGGACCTATAACACCTGAAGCAGATAAAATATTATTTGATAAAGGAATTCCTGTGGTTCCAGATATTCTTGCTAATGCTGGAGGTGTTTGCGTCTCATATTTTGAATATGTTCAGGATATTCATGCTTACTTTTGGGAATTAGATCGGATTAATCAAGAACTAAAAAAAATAATCTTAACAGCATTTGAGGAAGTATTTAAGATATCGCAAGAAAGAAATATACCACTTCGAACAGCGGCTTATATAATAGCTGTATCGAGAATAGCAAAAGCTATTGAATTAAGAGGGATATTTCCTTAATCCATTCATAAAAAAAAAAAATAACTAAGATAAAAATTTGGGATATCTAGAATAATATAAAATTATTGAGATCTTTCAAATATCCCAATTTTTCTTTTTTTTGTATGGATATGATT
>JBHLQA010000069.1:0-11616 GCA_048885285.1 Candidatus Odinarchaeota archaeon | reverse complement strand
GAGGCATCACAGTCATTTCATGACCTACCGTAGGGACTACGGGAAGTTACGCTTGTGGAGATCGTGTAAGACGCCATTTAGGTGCAGTGGTCAGGGAAGCAAGAATCCAGCTCCTTTAGGTGCTGGTAGTTCAAACATAATGAGTTTGGCTTGCTATCATGTCAGCTCTATGTATTAATGTTGCAAGTTCATTCATATCTATTGGAGAATATTTACTCCATTGTCCGTGATGAAAAATTATTGCTTGATACATCTCATCATCAAAAAGCAAAATATCCATCTGTTTCTTAAGAACTGCAATAGCCTCTTCAACATGGGCATCTCTTCCTTCATAGTTAAATTTTCTTACAATTTCTTCATGTATTATATCTAATTCTTTACGCTCTACCTCGAATTTAGATACTATATCCTTTTTTTTAAAAGAGTAGTATGAAATTTTGCCAAAATCATGATAAATGGCAGTTAAAACTGCTTTTTTAACGTTAACTCTGTATTCCATAGATTTACTCAGATTATAGGCATAATTTGTTACTAATAAAATATGATCAAATAATCCTCCATTATACCCTCCATGAAATCCTCCTAATGCAGCAGGTAATTTTTTTGCCTCTATCAAAATTTCTTTTAAAAATTCTTTGCTAGAATCTTTTAGTTCAGTAAGTTCAAAAAAAAAATTAAAACCCTTATAATTAAACTCTAATTGGTCTTTAAGATCCTTGTTAACAAAATGATTGATGTCGAGATAATCAACCTCTTTTTGTTGGCTTTCTATATTAAATTTCGAATTAATTTTTTTTAATAAATTGTAAGCAAAATCATAATCTTGATTTTTTAGGATATAAAAAAGTTTTGCTATATGCTTGCAAAATTTATTATTCCGTTTCTTACGAGCTAAATAATCAGGACAATCATGTTCTATAAACCTAGATGTATTTATCAAGGAAATATTTATATTAAGCTTATATGGAATTAATTTATTTCCTTGTATTTCAGCTTTAATTATTCCCTTTTCTTTATCTATTCTAAAAATTCGAACACGTTTATCTGGAATAGATTTTACCCGATTTAGAGTATTTGTATTTGTTAATTTTTCAATGATATCTTCAAAATCGGTATATTCTCTCATTATTTCTAATAAAAATCATGGAAATTATTTAAAACATTAGTCCCTTATCAATTTAAATTTTTAAGAAAAAAAAATTAAATTATAATATCTTTATTATATTAAAAAATCAAAGTGTGAAATATGAGTATTGATGAATTGCAAGAACAAGTAGATAAGTTATTGGAGGAAATGGACGAACTTCAAGAGGTATGTGATACTCTTCCGCAATGTGAAGAAGATGATGGGTGTGCTACTTGCGAGACGAACAAAAAAATTGAAGAATTAGAACAAAAAATAGAAGATCTTGAAGAACAAATTGAAAAACTTATGGGAGAAGAAGAGGAATAAAGCCCCCTCCCTTCCCCTTAATTATTAATTTTTTATTTTGTCTTTTCTATTTTTTATCTATTTATTTTATAATCAATTCTTATAAATTCTTGAATTGGTTTCTCAAATTTCTAGACATAATTAATTGCTGTATTTGCCTTGAACCTCCTATAATTTCCTGAATTCGAGAAATGTTTACGTAATCTTGTATCGCTGTATTATCGCATAAGCCTGCACCACCCATAAGATTGGCAGCTTCATAACAAACTTTTTTAGAAAGCAAAGCACAATTGTATTTATATTCACTTCCAAAAGCTACAAATGCTCTCGAGATATTATCTGGTAATTGTGAATTATACTTTTCCATTTTTTCATCATACTTTTCAGCAAATTTTAAGACACCATGTGTAAGTGCTGTCGTTTTAGCCCATAGATCGGTCAATGGAAATCCTACACCTTGATGGAGCAGAACTTCCTTATCAAATTGTTTTCTCAAGTTTGTATAAATTACTGCAACTGAAAGAGCACCCCAACATTCACTTATACCTCTTGTTGCGATTGAAATTCTTTCAGGGACTAATCCTTCAAAAAGATTATCCCTTCCTTTACCAATCCCACCTAATATATATTCTTTTGGAACTCGTAAATTTACTAATGTTTCTTTACCAAGATGTAATTTTGGAACATAAGGAATAAATACCCTATCACAATTCCATCCATCCCAAGAGGTGTTTATGAGAAATTGTCCCATAACTTTTCCATTGTTTTGTTCAGCAGTAGCATAAGCAACAGCCCATTTTGCTCTAGGCGCGTTTGTATTATATACTTTCTCTCCGTTTAATAGAAAACTACCATCTTCCTGTTCCTCACAGGTGGTTAGTTGATGAACCGCATCTGAACCTCGCTCAGGCTCAGTAATTAATAGACATCCCGTTTGCTCTCCAGTTACTAACTCTTTTATTGCTTCAAGACGTACTGGAACATTTTCATGATGAAAGTAGATTGGGTTCACACAAATAACCGTAGCACCGCTTCCCATAGCAAATTGGGGATCAAATAAATCAAGAGCCAATATTCTCATAAAATCCATAGCCATTCCATGTTCTTTATAATTTAAATCAATGCAATTATAGTCAAATTGACGTGTTATATAACCTTGTTTTCCAAATGCTGGATACCACTCATATATATTTTCATTCGGGCCATGTGTGAGCTTATTCTGTTCTTCAAATTCTAAACAAAAATCTTCAACTTCTTTAAGAAAGGCGAATTGACTTTCAGTTAGAATTGGAAATAAATTATCATTAAGATAATTATATCTATTTCTTAGATTTAATTTTCTTAATATTTCGTCATTAATAACCTGTGTTTCAAATCTTTTTTGCATTTTTATATCCTTCTATAATTTTTTTTATAATTTTGATAATACGATATTTTGATATATTTTTTTTGAATTTCATGAAAATCATATAATTTATAGAATTTGAACAACTTTTACTATCAATATTAAAAACTAAATTATTAATTAATAAGTTCTAAATATATTAAATATTGTAATAAATGAGTTAAAATGACTGAAAATAAAAAGTTTGAAACCCAAGTAATTAATAACGCAATCCTCGAGAAATTAAGTCTTAAATACCGTTATACTTTTTTAAATAGTAATTTAAGTTCGATATTATCTGAAGAACAATTTAAATTTCTTCAGAAGGTTCAGCAGTTTTGTTTAGAATTTGAAGAACAGAATAAAATTTCTCACGGATCGAATGAGGATATATATAATTGGATGGAACCATTTGGAGCAGAGGGATACATCACAAGAGCTCATAATTTTAAATTCATTGATGTCGATTACTCTGATTGGGGATTAGTACCAGAGCTTCTTCGATATCTTGCAGTAGATAATTTTGATCCTCAATTCGCTATGGCTATTGGGGCCACGGTTTTAGCAGTAAATCCCGTATATGAACACCATGAAAATATCCCAGTACGTCTTGAAGCTTTAAAAGGTATGGTGACAGGTAAAGCTGTAGGTGGAATTCTTATTACTGAGCCTGAGCGAGGTTCTGATGCGGTCCATCAACTAACCACCTGTGAGGAGCAGGAAGATGGCAGTTTTCTATTGAACGGTGAAAAAGTATTCAATACCAATGTCCCTAAATCACAATGGGTAGTTGCTTATGCTACTACAGAACAAAATAATGCAAGTACAATGGCTCAATTTTTGATAAATACATCATGGGATGGCTGGAGTTGTAAACGTGCAGGAATACCCTGGACCCCTAAAGTATTTATAGGAAAAGAGAAATTAGAAAATCTCAGAGTTCCTAAAGAATGCGTCTTAGGACCTGTGGGTAAAGGGAGAGAGCACCTTTTTGAGGGCCTTGTACCTGAACGTATTGGAATTGCGATAGGTGCTATTGCACAGTGTTGGGGGGCCATAACTCACGCCGCAATATATTCTAGTTTAAGACAACAATTCAAGCAAGAGATCCTCAAATTCCAGGGTGTTGGATTTCCTTTGACCGATCTCTGGGCCAGAACCTCAAATATATCATTCGGAATTCTCAAATTTTGTGAAAGTTACGATGAGTTATTTAATAAATATGAAGGGAAAATCCCTCCAAATGTAAGCCGAAATATGGTTCTAAATGCATCTCAATTTAAATATCAGGCTACAAACTTATCAAAAGAAGTTTGTTACGAAGCAGCAAATCTTATGGGGGGGGCAGGCTTATCAGATAATACGTTAATGCACGATTATGTTGGTATTTCACGGATACAGGAGATTGTTGGTGGGAGTAGACAAATTCAACAATATATTATGAATGGACACCTTTTATCCTTAAATAAAAGGTTACTTGCATAGAACATTAAAAGAATATATATATGAATATACCAAAATTTTCATTTCTTTCTTTTTTTTTGAATTTTATAATAATTTGAAAAATTCTTCTAAGTTAACCAAAATTATTTTCTGGATGTTTTAAATAGAAAACATAAGTAAAGGTTATCAAATTTTTTGTTAAATTTTGTTATTTTTTATATTCAAATCCGCTTGATTAAATTTATCTCTTTATTTAAAGTCTTTTTCAAGAATTTTATTAATTAAATTATATTCTTAATGGAAAATGGAATGAATTTTATAAAAAAAGTAAAAAAAAAAATTAGAGCATTTTAAAGAGCTGTCTTAAAGCCATGCTCATAATATATTGTTGAATTTGTCTACTCCCACCAACAATCTCCTGTATCCGTGAAATATTTACATAATCATGCATTAACGTATTATCACATAGACCAGCCCCACCCATAAGATTTGCTGCCTCATAACAAATCTGCTTAGAGAGATTGGTGCAATGATATTTGAACTGAGAAGCGCTTGCCACCATAGCTCGGCTTATATTAGCAGGAATTTTACCCTCAAATTTTTCCATTTTTTCATCGAATGATTCACAAAATTTTAGTAAACCTAAAGTTAAATTTGTAGTCCTCGCCCATAAATCGGTTAAAAGGAAACCAACACCCTGGAATTTGAGGATCTCTTGATTAAATTGTTTTCTCAGATTAGCATATATGGCTGCGTGAGATACCGCTCCCCAACATTGACAAATAGCACCAACCGCTATTCCAATGCGTTCAGGTACAAGGCCCTCAAAAAGGTGCTCCCTCCCTTTACCCACAGGTCCTAAGACGTATTCTTTAGGAACTCTGAGATTTTCTAAATGCTCATGACCAAGAAATAATTTATCAACATATGGAATATATACTCTGTTACATTTCCATCCTTCCCATGTAGTATTTACTAATAATTGAGCCATTAAATTCCCATTATTTTTTTCTGCTGTAGCATATACTACAGCCCATTTTGATTTGGGGGCATTAGTGTTATATATTTTTTCACCGTTCAATAGAAAACTACCATCTTCCTGCTCCTCACAGGTGGTTAGTTGATGGACCGCATCAGAACCTCTCTCTGGTTCCGTTATGCATATACATCCAGAAGAATTACCTGTAACCATATCCTTTAAAGCTTCAAGACGTACTGGGATATTTTCATGGTGTTCATATACGGGATTTACTGCTAAAACCGTGGCCCCAATTCCCATAGCAAATTGAGGATCAAAATTATCTACTGCAAGATATCGAAGGAAATCCGCCACAGCACCTTGATATTCATAAGTTATATCAATCATATCAAAATTGTGAGCCCTTGTGATATATCCCTCTGCTCCAAATGCTGGAGCCCAATCATATACATCTTCCCCTGGACCATGCATAATTTCATTTTTCTTCTCAAATCTCATACAGAATTTTTGAACTTTTTTTAGAAAATTGAACTGTTCAGGTGAGAGTATTGCAATCAAATTATTGTTCACAAAAGAATAGCGATTTTTAAGATTTAATTTATTGAGTATTTCATCATTGATTGCTTGATTCATATACTTTGCCATTAAATTTACCCATTTCTTAATATTTGATGATTTATAGATAATTAATTTCACTAGGGTAATATTGTTTTGACTTTTTAAATTTTGCAAAAGCAAAAAAACAATTTTTAAAAAATTAATTTTTGAATTCTATTTGAAAATCTTTTTGAGATAACTAATCCAGTTTCAAATGGACAATTACTCTTAAATTGAATAACTGATATGAAATGCTCGTCGATCCCTACTAAAGAAAGAACACCAAATTTTTCTAAGGAGATTAATTCATTTACTCGAAAATTTCCAGATATAAATCGTCCTTCTAAGAGCCTAATGATTTCAGACAATATATTTGGTTCTAAAGATGACACAATGACCCTCCCTGTTTGAGTTAAAAGAGCTGAAGAAACAACAAAAGAAGAAAACGTATGTAATTCATTAAAAATATCTAATAAATCTTTTTTTATGTCATCAGAAACTAATTGCCCATGATTTTCCAAAATGGCATCTATATTCTTTTCAAACTCGAAATATTTTGAAATTTCCCCATCAAAATTTTCATTAAGTAAGGTTAGATCATACTTATTGAGGAATTGATTCTTAATTTCCCTTAATTGATTTCTAATCTCAACAAGATTATCAGTTCTATCACTGAAAAGGGCAAATAATAACTCATCATTTCCTATTTTCTCCATCTCGAATATAAACCTAAATAGTCCAACCTCAATTTCAGATAATTCTTCAGTTTTTAGAGTTTGTTTAACAAATGAAAAAATTGCACTTAAAAAACTACTAGTTAATTTTACATTAAAAATATCTTCATAGGTTTTATAGAATATTAATTCACCAGTGTTCCCTTTCATTATAAAGATATTTTTAATCATTTTTAAAAAAATTAAATTTAGTAGAATGTATTTATAATGATTTTATAATTTAAATAAAAATTGATATATAAAAATACTTTTATTAATCAAGATTTGAATGAAGATATAACGTAAATTTTCTAAAATCATTTAAAATTTTAAAACTCTAATTAACCAATATTATAATCTAAGAAACTTAAAATTTTCTTAGATTAACAGCTAATTTGTGCAAAGAATAAATAATAACGGTTCAAAATCCGTCAAATTTTGCCCATTCATCTTCTTCCTCAATTTCTTCATCATCATCAACATATTCTTCGATCTCATCACTTTTATAACTGTCAGTTATTTCTTCTTCAAATTCTTCAAGTTCATCCTCAAAGGTTATTGTTTTATCAATATCCGTTGTAGTATCAACTGAAACCTTAACTTCTGGAATTGGTTCCATCTCTTCTATGGGCTTTTTCTTTTCAACTAATTTTAGATAATCTCCATGAATCTTTATAGTAATGGGAGTTTCTTCTTGAAGAAGTCTCACAACAACCTCTTCACTCGAACTAGTATCGTGAGGCATTCGCATTACAAGTGCTCGTGATCCTTCGAATACTCCACTTATAATTTCTACGGTATCACCTTCTTCTAAATATTCTGTTACACTTCTTGGTAAAAGCACATGTTTTAATTCAATGAGTTTTATATTTTGAACGATTCTTCCCTTAATATGGGGAATTCCTTGCACAGCTATCTGCACATCTCTCTTCTGAGGTGCTTCGAAGAAAATATATCCTGGTAGTAAAGGAGATACTAGCATTGCTCTTATATCGGGAATTACATCGAGTATCTTGAATCTATAGAAGATTTGTCTTAAAATATTACTTTCTTGATTTATCGTTGTCCTAACAGCAAATAAAGTGGTTAGATCTTCCTTGTCTTCAGATTCATTTGTACCTAAAAATTCCTCTAAATTAATTTCTTTATCTTCAATTTTCTTTATTTCTTCTTCCGGATCATCTGTCATTTTTTTTCACGATACCTATTTGAATTTGGGTTTTTAAAAATTTTTTTTTAAAAAAAAGTATATAATAATAATAGTATACAAAATTAAAAAATTTTTCTATTTATAAGGATCCTATATGATAATAACTAAAGAGGGATGTTATTAATTTTTAAAATCTCGGGGATACGCTTGTTTCTTTCAAGCCAAGAAATCTCATGTTTCATATATCTCCATGTAATTTCACACTTACCCATCTTATCTGAGGTTTCTGTTTCCCAATCCCACGGATTCACTATAACAAGATCTGCAATCCTTATCCACACTCTTTTTTTTATCTTTCCTCGAATACGACCGATTCTATGTTTTCCATCTTCACAGAACACCTCCATTCGATCATTACCAAGAATACTTACTACACGTCCGAACATTTCACCTAATTTTTTACTAGGGAATTTAACACGGGTAACTACAGGTTCTTCTTGAGGACTACCTCTCTTTTTTCCTTTTGCTTTTCCCTTTTTCTTAGCCATAAATAATTACTCTTTTTTATAAATATTATATATTATAGAAATAAATACTCGCTACTTTATATCTTATCATCTGGTAAATATTTTCCTTTAATAAAGACAATTTTAATAGATTTATTAGAATCATTCCGAATATTATGCATTTCTTTTGGTTCACAAAGAAAAACACTTCCTTCTGGAGCATTATATTCTTTATCATCAATAACCATAACACCATTTCCCTCCATGAAATAAAAAGTTTCATCTAATAAATTATGTCCGTGTGCTTTTTCACCCATAAATTCTCCAGGTTTTAGTAAGATGACTCCCCAGTCTATCGAAGGCCCCCTCATAAGATATTTAACGCCAGATTCACCACCTCTATATTCAAAATCTGTCTCATGAACTTTTTTAATTGTAAATCACTAATGGTATAATTATGTATAAAACTAAGTATCTAGAGTAAATTATAAATCTTACCCATTATAAAGAGATTCATAGTATATTATAATCATTTTCTCAACTTTATATAAAGTAAAAGAGTATTTATTATGATTCCTTCTTTTAGTTTTGCTAGAATCCCACACATAATTTTTGGAGCTGAGAAATTAAATGAATTATTTAAAATTATTCCCAAATTTGGAGAAAGTGTTTTATTTGTAATAGGTAAAAGTTCTCTTCAACAATCAGGTATTTGGAAAAGTATAACTTCAAGATTAGAGATTATTCCTGTCGATTATTCAGCAACCACTATTTCCAGAGAGCCATCCCCAAACCTTATAGATGATACTGTGGCAAAATTTAGAGATAAAAAACTTGATTTAGTTGTAGGAATTGGTGGAGGAAGTGTGACTGACGCGGGAAAAGCAATTTCTGCCATGCTAACAAAAAAAGATTCTATTAAAAACTATCTTGAGGGTATTGGAAATAAAGTACATGATGGGAAGAAAATTCCCTATATAGCAATTCCTACGACATCTGGTACTGGTAGTGAGGCAACTAAAAATGCTGTAATTAGTGAAGTAGGTCCTAAAGGTTTTAAGAAATCACTTCGTCATGATAATCTAATACCCAACATTGCATTAATTGATCCTCAACTGATGATTTCTTGTCCTTCATCAATTTCAGGAGCGTGTGGAATGGATGCATTTACACAATTACTTGAAGCTTATGTATCTCCTAAAGGAAACCCTATGACAGATACTTTAGCTTATAATGGAATGAAGTATGTGAGTGAGAATATTCTATTAGCATGCTCAACTGGATCATCAGATGTAAATGTAAGGGCAGCAATGGCCTATGGATCATTATTATCTGGAATTACTCTTGCAAATGCAGGATTAGGAATTGTTCATGGTTTAGCTTCTCCGATTGGAGGATTATTTGAAATTCCTCATGGGGTAGTATGTGGTACTCTTCTCTCTGAAGCAACTAAAATCAACATTCAAATGCTCCAAAAACAAGGAACTGAAGGAAAAAGAGCATTAAAAAAATATGCACAAATAGGAGCCTTATTAGAAGGTAAATATTATTTAGAAAAAGACATAATAGAACATTATTGCTTAAAATTAATAGAACATCTTGAAGAATGGATTAAAGAGTTAAAAATTGATCGCTTGGGTAAATATGGAATTAAAAATGGAGACATTAAGAAAATTGTAGAAAAAGCAGGATTAAAAAATAATCCTGTCAATTTAAGTAAGGAGAATATAAAAAATATTGTTAAAAATAGGTTATAGAAATTAAAAGGTTACTTAATGATATTATAAGTTTTTTACTAGTTCCCTCGCCAACAATTCAAAAGCTAGATTAACATTTTCCCCTGTTTTAGAGGATATTTTTAAGAATTTAAAGAAGTTATACTTTTCTTTGAAATTCATAATATATTCATCATTTATCATAATTTCTTCATTTAAATCTAATTTCGTACCTATAAAGATTATGGGAATATACTTATCTTCTTGACGACAAATATCAATCCATTCTTCAACTCGCTGTAAACTAGATAATCTGGTAAGATCAAAGAGTAGTAATGCACCTCTTGCTCCTTGAGCATATGTCTTTAATAGAGGTCTAAAATGTTCTTGACCACCAAAATCCCATACTTGAAGTAAAATTTTTTTAGCATTAATTTCAATCTCTTTAAGAAAAAACTCTACTCCAATAGTAAGGCGTGTGTTAGCAAGAAAAACACCTTCGATGTATCTGTGCAGAAGTGTAGTTTTTCCAACACCCCCTTCCCCGCATGTGATAATTTTTAAGAGTATTGGCTTGGAGTTAGTTTTATTTAGCATTTTTCTTCTTTCATAAGAGGATTGAATATATATTCTACTTTTTTTTTCCCATTAATAAAGTTCATCAATAAATGATTATAGTCTAAAATGCACTTAGCATTTTATATTTTTTTAATTAGAATCAGTCTATAGTTAAATATTTTTTCTGTCTAAGAAAGATTGTATTTATATGTTGGGTATGTGCTTTTTTACGTAATTCTGAATCATTTGTTGCCAAATAAACATTATTTCCTTTTCTATTAAGAACAATTGCTTTTTTTAATAAAAAGTCATCAGTAGTCTCATACTCATTTTTGATTTCCTCCAAGATTTCAATTTGATATTTCTTGTTGTTCCTCTCTAAATATAATAAACCTGATTGAAGAAACCTGTTAAATTTAGTTGCTTTTTGTTGTTTCCCTTTCTTAGAATTTAATTCATTTAATATTTGTTGAAATATAATAAATTTTACTTTTCCTTCAAGCATTTGCCGAATTTCAAGAAAATAATCCACTTTAAATTGAAAAGGAAGCAAAATGAAGTTAGAATCAATAATCACTACATTAGTTTTTGATTTCAATAGGATTGGCGCTCTAGTATATTTCTTGTTAAAACTTCAAAAACCTTAGCTACATTTTCCCCTGTTTTTGAGGATATTTTGACAAAATCAATTAAATTGAATTCATTCAAAAAAGATGCGGCATAATCATCATCTACTTGGATCTCATCAGTTAAATCTAATTTAGTCCCAACAAACAGAACAGGTAAATTAGGATCACCTTTTCTAACAATGTTGACCCATTGCTGTAAATTTTCAAGACTCATCAATCTTGTAAGGTCAAACATAAGGAGTGCTCCTTTAGCCCCTAAAACATAACTTTCAAGCAAAAATCTAAATCTTTCTTGACCACCAAAGTCCCAGAGTTGTAAAGTACAATGTTTAGAGTCAATTTCCGTTTCTTTTAGAAAAAATTCCACACCTATTGTCATCTTTGTTTCTGCCGAAAACTTCCCCTCTACATATCTATGAAGTAGAGTGGTTTTTCCAACACCTCCCTCCCCTGCTGTTAATATCTTTAGAATGAATTTTTGTGGCATTATAGTATTCTCTTTCTAATTTA
>JBHLQA010000068.1:0-11667 GCA_048885285.1 Candidatus Odinarchaeota archaeon | reverse complement strand
CTGGTTCTTTCCAGAAAAAAGAATCATCAACAAGTTTTAAATATTTATCAGCAAATTCTCTTAGACCTTTTGTGCCCTTAATTTTTAAGAATTTTGCTAATCTGAGAATATCATCTTTATATAAATAAACTTCTCCTTCATTGAAGCCTCGACAACATTTACCGCACATTTGACAGGCAAATTCAATTCCATTCTCAAGTCTCTTTGAAATTTTTATATCTATTGATGTCAAGGTGCAATTATTCGGATATTTTTAGGTTTAATAATTAATATACAAATATTTAATTAATATTTAAATATTAATTCATTGATTATGTTAGGCAAAAAAGAAAAAGGAGTTTGAATTTTTGGCGTTACTACTGAGTCTAAAAGAAAATAATGGTTTAGATTTCAATTATATAACTGAAAATCTGAAAAAAATTGAAGATATTTTAAGAGAAAATGAAATATTCGATAAAGAAGAATTTAAGCTATGGAGGAAAGATTTTATAAAGATATACGGTAAGAAACACACTAGTCTTCAACTATATATAATTTCAGCTTTAATTTATCTTATAGGTTATATTTTTATTAATTGGTTTATCCTAAAAAATCAAAATTTATTCAATAATCGTAAAATCAATAAAGAATCTTTTAGAAAAGTTGAAGATAAGGTTAATTTAAGTTACAGTAACTATTCAATTTTTTCTTTTAGATATTTTAATCCACTTTTATCATTATCAGAACAACAAGATTTAGATATTTTCTATGAAGTAGTTCTCAGTGTATTTAATTATATAATTCAAATTAGTCTTAAACCCGAATATATATTTGATTATTTAATTCAAAAAATAATTTCTCCGCTTACAAGACATAATTCTGGAGAATATTATACCCCTCCTTTTTTGGCTGAACAAATGGTTAGAGAATCTTATTCTTTTGGTGAATTTGTTATTGACCCATGCTGTGGTACTGGTAATTTTCTAATTGCCATTATAAAAAATATTAAATCTCAAAATGAATCAATGGAAAATAAAATTAATGCAATAAATAGAATTTTTGGTTATGATATAAATCCAGTTTCTATTTTCTTAACTAAAATTAACTTATTATATTTATTAAAAGATATGATTCCGCATATTAAGTTAAATTTAAAAGTCTCTAATTCCCTTTTTGAAATGGAAAATAATTTGAAAGAAACATTTGATCTAGTTATAGGAAATCCACCTTGGTATACCTATCGAGATATTGATTCTATTTTATATCAAGAGAAAGTTAAAAGGTTAGCAGAAGAATTAGAAATAAAACCCTTACCTAAAAATCTTCTAAATCTAGAAATATCAACTCTATTTTTTGCAAATGCTCGAAAATTATTTATGAAAGATGGTGCTAAAATTTTTTTTGTTATAACGAAAGGAGTTATTACTGGTTCTCATGCTTCTAGATTCCGTAATTTTAAAGGATTTTCAAATATAAAAATTTGGAAATTTGATAAAAAAATAGAAAATGTGTTTAAAATTGACTTTATTTGTTTATTTGGAGTAAAAACAGAAGATAATTTTGAAAATGGGGATAATAAGATTATGTCATATCATTATATATTAAATAAAGATTTTAAATTTGTAGACTATTTTATGCCGCTAAAATTAAAACTGGACAAGAAAATTCCTTTATTGCCATATTCAATTGAAATAAAAGGGGGGAAGACCTATATATCAAAAATTCTCTCGGAAAAAAAAATTAAGAAATTATTAACCATAAAAGAGAGTCATTATAAAACACTTTTCCATAAAGGAGCAGATTTGAACCCACGAAATCTAATATTTGTAAAATTTGAGAATCTTTCTGATGGTTTAATAAAAATAAATCCAGATATAAGAATTTTTAAGAGAGCTAAAGCACCTTGGAATAAAAACGAATTTAAAGATGTAATAGTAGAAAAAAAATATTTATTTAAAGTCATCAAAAGTACTGAGTTAGTAAAGTTCCATGTTTACAATTTTTATAATGTTTTTTTACCAATTAGAAAATCTGATTTAAAATTCATTTATAATGATTTAGAATATCATGCAAAACTCTTCTATGATAAAATCAACTATGTATACCAAGAAAATAAAAAAACTACAACCAAACATAAAACATTGATGGATAACTTGAATCGATGGTCAAAATTGATAAATAAAAGACAAAAATCTAAAATAAAAGTTGTCTATAACAATTCAGGTTCAATATTAAATGCTGCCGTAATTGAAGGAGATTTCTTAGTGACAGGAGATTTGAGTTTCTTTGATACAAATTCTATAGAAGAAGCTCATTATTTATCCGCTATCTTAAATTCTAATCTAATGACAGAACAAATAAAAATATTAAAAAGTTCACGACATATCTTTAAACTTCCATTAAATTTTCCAATTAAAAAATTTGATACTAATAATCCATCTCATCATAAATTAGCGGAATTGGGTAAAAATATTCATTTAATTGCGAAAAAGGTGACTAATACCATTATTAAGAAAAATAATATGAATTATACTAAATTTAAAATTCAAAAACAATTAAATCAAATATTTAAACCACATCTACAAGAAATCGATGAAATTTTGACGCTGGAATTACAAATGAATTAAAATTTGAATTTTATACAATTTTATGTATTAAAATAAATATGTGAGTTTATATTTATCACATATATTATACCCATTTAAATATGAAAAACTATATTTTCAAAATTTTAGTAGCAGGAAATGCCTCAGTAGGAAAGACATCGTTGTTAAGACGATATGTCGATGGAAAGTTCAATCAAAGTTCAATTATGACCGTGGGTGTTGACTTTTTTACCAAGGAAATTAATTTTAATAATTCACATTGTTTACTTCAATTATGGGATTTAGGAGGTCAAGAACGCTTTAGATATCTTCTTGAAAATTTTGTAATGGGGGCTCGAGCTGCGCTTCTTTTGTTTGATTTAACTCGAATGCCTGTTATAAATGATATTTTAAAATGGGTAAATATTGCTCGATTGCATGATATAAATTTACCAATTATTCTTGTGGGAACGAAATTAGATTTAGAAGATTTAATTGCTGTTGATGATGAGAGTGCTATAAATCTAAAAAATACCTTTAATATGATAGATTTTATTAAAACTTCAGCTAAAACGGGTTACAATGTTGATTTAGTATTTGAAAGCCTTACAAAAAAATTAATTAATATAAGCAGATATTGAATATTTTATATCATGAATGATGAGTTAGTTTTTCTTGGTTCTGGAGGAGGTCGACATCATATTAGAACCCAGTATAGAGCTACTGGAGGAATTTTATATAAATTCAATAATATTCAGTCACATATAGACCCTGGACCAGGAGCTATAGTAAGAATAAATCAATATCAAGAGGATCCTACTAAAACTGAACTTTTCATAGTTACTCATGCCCATGTTGATCATTATAATGATTTAAGTGCTATCATAGAAAGTTCAAGAGAATCTCTACATGATAAAAAGTATCAGTATTATAAGAAAGGCACTCTAATTACTACAAATGAAATGCTCCAATATATTTCTAATTATCATCTTAACATGCTTGAAGAGATTATTACATTTAAACAAGGATATTTGTTTGATTATAATGGAGTAGAAATTAAAGCAACTAAGGTTGTTCATTCTCCTACAACTGAAGGATTTGGAGTGATATTTAAGCTTAAAAATTATACTTTAGCATTTTCAAGTGATACAATGGTATATGATGGATTTTCGGAAGAATATTCAGGAGTTAATATATTAGTTCTTAATCTTTTACGCCCAGATTCGATTGTATGTAAAAGACATTTATGTACTGATGAAGTTATCCCATATTTAAATAATATTGACCCTCCTCTTGATACTCTTATCATTACTCACTTTGGATCTTATATGGATAGCCATCGATCGACAAAAAATTTTGTCCCTAGCCAAGTAATAAAACTTCAAAATAACACAAATATAAAAAATGTTATTGCTGCTGAAGATGGATTAAAATTAACTATTAAAGAACTTTTAAAAAGAAATTAATCTACTTCTCAAGATATCTTTCTTAGAGAGAGAGAAAAAAGTCTCAAAATTTGGTGTTTTTTTTAAATATTTAAGAAAAGGTAAGGGAAAAGAAATTTGCGCCAATTTTTAAAATTAGGGAGAGAATTAAACTCATTCGAGTTTAATAGAGGGCGAATTTTGGCGATCTCCCGATATGAGATAATCTATCCAATGTTTACGCAAATTGTCTGATAGATTCCCTTACTTACTATATATTAGTTTTATTAATATAAAAATTATCCTATTATATTTTATTATGTGTTAATGATACGGAATAATGACTATATAGATCTAACAATTGTATCAATAAATGAAGATTATTGGATTTTAATTGATTTACAAATTTTTAAAAAATTAAATGCTGAAAAACTTAATCTTGAGCTACCCAGTATCTACAAACGATGCATTGTAATACTTTCTGGAAGACAATTCCATCAGAATTAGTTGTCCGTATTACTCTGTTTACCATTACATTTCCGCACTTTGTACATATAGTTAAATCTTTTGATTTTAATTTGGGTGCGGTCATATGAAGTATCACAGAGATATAGGTTTTCTGTAAAAAAGTCTGATCAGTAAATAATACCTTAATTATATTAATTTACCAATAAGCCTACCCTTATTTATTATATAAAGATATATTTATTTAAATAAATCGTTAAGTAAATTTTTTTGGATTTCCTCACGTACGAAGTTTTTCTTAAGAATTACTATTGGAATTTTTAAAAACTGTGATAAGAATTGCTATAAAAATTAATATACACCCAACCCACCCAAACAATGAAAGGGTCTCATTTCCTATTATATATCCAAATAAGGCTGCAAATACAGGTTCAAGCGTGAAAATGATAGCAGTTGTCGTTGGTCCTTGATATTGCTGACTCCAATTTTGAAATAGAATTGTAAGTGTCATAACAGCAATACCCATATAAATCATAACATACCAAAATGAGGGGTGAGCAGATGCAAAATTATAAGATTCTCGGAGGAATAAAGAACAGATAAAACTGGATACAAAAACAGTTAAAACCTGAATAATTGAATAAAGATAGACATCATTAAGTTGAACATATTTATCATTTAGCACGATATAGAAAGCAAAAATAAATGCACATGTTAATACTAAAAGATCTCCAATAATAAATAGAGAAGCACCTTCTAATAATAAAAAAGCCATTCCAAGGATCGAAAATATAACTGCAAACCACACTCTTATTCTAATTGGTTCTTTAAATCCGATCCATATGATAAAAGGAATAATTACAGTACTTAAACCTGTGATAAAACCTGTTTTACCTGCAGTAGTTGATTGAAGTCCATAAGTTTGAAAAACCATTCCAAAAAAATATAATAATCCTGTGATAGCTCCCATTAGAATAATTTTTTTATTCAGATTTTTTAAACGTGGAAAGAAGGGAATGAATCCAATAAATCCAATTAGAAATCTAATACCTAGATAGAGAAAAATCGGGATATCTTCTGTTATATTTTTTGTAATAATAAACGAAGTTCCCCAAAGTACAGTAGTAAGAATCAATAAGAATATGGCTATTATCTTCTGTTTTGAAGGGATATTATTAAGATTTTCTTTTACCATAGTAAACTCATCTTACCTACGATGTAAATATGAAAAAATTAATAAGAATATAAATAATTCTTCACAATTATTTTTTCCTTACTATAGAAACAAATAGTCATCTAATGCATAGTTTATGCATCTAAGGAATATTTTAATAGTCTATATTTTATATAATGCATACTATTATTCCTCTAAAAGTAAATTAAAGACTAATTATAATAATAGAAGAAAATTTCTGGTGATTATTTGACAAAAACATATAGTGAAATTAATCAAAAAATAAAAAATGGCGAAGTTGTTGTTGTTACAGCTGAAGAAATGATAAAAGTAGTAGAACAAGATGGGATTAAGGTAGCCGCTGAAGATATCGATGTAGTTACTACTGGAACTTTTGGTCCTATGTGTTCCAGCGGAGCATTTCTAAATTTTGGGCACTCAGATCCTCCTATTAAATTTGAACATTTATGGTTAAATGATGTCAAAGCATATCATGGAAATGCTGCGGTTGATTGTTATATTGGTAGCACGGGAATGTCAGATGTCAGACGGTTTGAATATGGTGGTGGCCATGTAATTGAAGATCTTGTTTCTGGAAAATCTATAAGATTACGAGGGAATTCATACACGACAGATTGTTATCCTTTAGCAGAAATCGATACAGAATTTACATTGGATGATATAAATCAAGCGATCTTAGTAAATCCTAGAAACGGTTTTCAGAAATATGTATGTGCTGTAAATAGTTCTGATAGAACTTTATATACTTATATGGGAAAATTATTACCTCATTTTGGAAATGCTCATTATGCGGGAGCTGGGTGTTTAAATCCCTTATGTAATGATCCTGATTATGAAACAATAGGAATTGGAACGAGGATCTTTTTAGGCGGTGGAAGTGGATATATTATCGGAGAAGGTACACAACATAATCCTAAAAACCAATTAGGGTCCTTATTTGTTAAGGGTGATTTAAAACAAATGAATTCTGAATATTTAAGAGGGGTTTCTTATGAAAAATATGGTACTTCTCTATTTATTGGTCTCGGTATACCAATTCCGATTTTAAATGAAGGATTAGCTAAAAAAACAGCAATCAATGATTCTGAAATTTTTACAAATATCGTGGATTATAGTATTCCGAGAAGAGATAAACCAATTTTCAGACAAATATCATATGAAGAATTAAAAAAAGAATATATTGAATTGGATGGAAAAAAAATAAAATGCTCATCAATGTCCTCATTACATTATGCTAGAAAAATTGCTGAGACTCTTAAGAAATGGATTCAAGAGGGAAAATTCTTTTTAAATCCTCCTGCAGAAACATTACCAACAGATACGATTTTTAAACCAATGAAGCAAATCTTGGAAATAAAATTTGTAAAAGATTTAAAACGAAAGGCAATAATCTGTTATGATGATTGTGAATTAAAAACAATCGCAAAAAGAATAATCAACCATAATATGAATCATATCATTATTACAGATAGAGAACATACCCTTAAAGGAATAATCACGAGTTTTGATGTAACAAAAGCTATTGCTGAAGAAAAAACAGATATTAATGAAATTATAACAAAAAAGGTAATTACTGCATCTGATAATGATCCAATTGATGTCGCAGCAAGAAGAATGAAGCAAAACTATATATCAGCGTTGCCTGTTATTGATAAAAACAAAAAAGTAGTAGGTATTATAACTTCAGAGGAGTTGATCTAAAAGAATGACAGTAATTAACGTTACCTTACCTTTTGGTGTAATAAAAGATATTAGTGATTATTCAAGATTCATAAATGAAATTTTAAAATTTGATATTACTCTAAATATTCTTAAATTTTCTACTGGCACTAGTGGAATTAATCTTTTAATCGATATTCCAGATGATAAAATAAAATCTATAACTGAATCACTAAAGAAAAATAATATTATTGTAAATAAAAAAGGTAGAATAATTATTGATACAGAGAAGTGTATTGATTGTGGCGCCTGTATTTCATTATGTCCTACTGATGCTTTGAATTTTGACATTGAAAAAAGATTAAAGTTTTATTATGAGCGATGTATAGGATGTTTATTATGTTTAGATTCCTGTCCTAGATATGCAATAGAAGAAATGTAAAATTTTTAAACATAAATATTAACAATTATAATAATTTTACCCTTTTGTTGTTATATTTAAAATTAGACTGAAAAATGATTATTTTAAATAGAAAATTATTAATTAATTTCTTAATACATAAATAAATTCAAATAACCTTTTTTTTGTATTACTTTTTAAAAAAAGCCCTTTTTTTTTATAGATCACTCTTTTGTAATTATATTAAAAATTTCTTCAAGACGAGGAGTTTTTCGTCTAAGTGAAATACAGCGTTCTTCTTCACAACCACGTAATATAGCAATCAATTCATTTAGATGGATAGTGGGAATATCTAACATTTCTCCGAACCATTTAAACATTTTTTCTCGATATTCGGGTTTACTTAGAGTGTATAAACAGGTAGGGCAGGGCATTAATAAAAAATCAGCACCAACATCCTCAGCACTCTTTAATTTATTAAAAGTAACTTTTAGTGCATCTTTAGGATTTAAAACTATTTGAGAGGCACCCCATCCACAACATGATTCTTTTTCTTGATAGTCCATAGGAACGCCACCAAATAAAGATACAAATTCATCTAATTTTGTTTTATCTTTTAAATAACTTTCAATAGAATCTTTATCCCTTTCCAAGTTTAGATAATGACATCCATAATGTACTGCTACTTTAAGACCTTTTAAATCAAACTTTAGGGAATCAAGAACATTATTCTTTAGCAAATATAAAAAATCTAAATCATGCACAAGTCTTAATTTTGGATTATCTAATATATCATATTTTCCTGGATAATTATTGCCTAAATCTTTTTTTTTAAGATTATCTAAAATGTCTTTTGTCTTCTTTTCAACTTCTGGGACTTTTAGAAAATCTCGACCTCTTAAGACAGAATTATAACATCCATTACAACTAAATAAAACGATATCTGCCTGACGATTCATCTCATTGAGATTTCTTTCATTTATTGCTGAAAATTGTGATCTTGTAATTAAATTCCGTTGGAAAAACGTTCCACTACAACATGATTGCTGAGAACATGTGGCAACTTCTAGGTCTAACGCTTCTAATAAATCTTGTATACCCCATCGAACGCCTGGGAAATAAGCCTCCAGACAGGCTTTAAATAGACATAATTGTTTACCTTTAAAGAAGTCTATAGGATTTTCAGGATAATCATTCTTAATTTTTTCTAGATCTAATGCTAAATTTTGAGATTTCATTATAATTTTTACAATCTTAAATTTTTAGTGAATTGTTTTTTCTTTTTTGCTTTTTGTTTTTACTTGCTTTAAAAACATATTTAATTCGCGAAAAATTACAAATTTCATTTAACTCATCAACTCGATCTTGTGAAAGTTCTGTACCTAAAGGATTATCCAAAACAGTACCATTTGATAGAAATCTTTCTGACATTTCTACATACTTAGTAAGATCATTATATTTAGGGCCATATCCTTTCTTAAATGATTCATTCCGTAAATTTAAAATAAGTAAAGGTATATTAATATTTTCTTTGGGACAAATACGCTTGCATCGTTCACAAAGAAAACAGAACCATATATCAGAGTCTTTTAAAACACTCCTATCTCCTCTAAGAACCTTTTGAATAATTTTCCTTACATTAAAATTAGAAATCTTTGATGCTGGACATTCTCCTACACATTTTCCACAGCTGATACAGGCAATAATATTCTTATTTTCATCTACATCATCTACAAGTTCCTTAAAAAAATCCCAATTCCAGTCTGCGTCAGTATATTTATCCATGATTTCTTATTATATAGCTTTTAATTTCATAAGTCCTTTTTCTATGGGAGAATCATTATTCATTGTAAAAAAATTATTGGATTTCTAAAATTAATATAAACTAGACAATATCTTTAAATCTATAAATTTCTATACTATATCTTAAACAAATATATTGTTTTAAAAGACAAAGATTTCAAATGGTTCAACGTAAAGAAGGAAAAATTTTTCTTAAACTAACTTATTATGGGATGGCGGGATGTGGAAAAACTACTATATTAGAGACGCTCTATAAGTTGACTAAGGATGGTAATAAAGAAATTATTCCTGTGAGTGATTTACAAAAAATTGATAGAACTAGTGGTGCTACACTTTATTTTGACAGAGGAATTTTTCAATCAACAAAATCAAAAGAAATATATTATAGGGTATATACTGTAGCAGGACAAAGAAATTTACATTCTTTGAGATTCAAAGTTTTTAATATACTTGATGCTGAAACCGATGCTGTAATTTTTGTGGTTGATTCTCAAACAAAATACTTCGAGGATAATATAGAATTCTTATTAGAATTAAAAAATTTAACAAATAATAGGCTGATAACAGAAATTCCATTTATACTAATGCTTAATAAGCAAGATCTTAGTGAAACAATCAATGATAAAGATTTTATACAGATATTAAAACAGGAAAAGCTATGGTATGATCCGGGACACGAATCATATATATGGAATCCTTTAATTTATAAGACCTGTGCTTTATTTAACAAAGAAAGAAATATTTATCGTAGTTTTTATGAAATTGCTCGAAGAGCTGGATTATATCACATATATGGAGATGGTAAAGCTCCTGAAGACAAAAAAACCATAAAATCTTCAATTTTGACTTATTAAAATATATAAAAGGTATTGGATAGTGTCTTATTAGACAATTTCATAATCTACTACTAAAGGGTCTTCAAATTGTTCTGTTAATAGCTTCAAATGTGCTAAATATTCATTTAAAGATATATCTTGGTTTTGATATCTTTCTCCTAGCTTCTCTATGATATAATTTGGAAAAAATTTAATAAAGCGAATGTCTGAAAAAAGAAAGACAAATCCCTCAGCTTCATAAATAAATTTCTTGTCTATAAGCTCATTAAAAAGGTCTTCATTATTATTTAACACAATTAAACTTTCATTTACCGTTAAGTATTGATCTCTTAGATTTTTTATTAAAGAAAATACTTCTTTATTAAAGAGAACTGTTTGAAGCAATGTTTTATTTTCGAAATCTGAAGAAGTAGAGGAATCTTGATAGTATTCTTTTAAAGCATTTTTAAATTTTCTCAATAAATTTTCTTTAATCTGATTTTTAGGCAAATTAGGAGGAGGGATTCTAATACAGGAAAGATCTTTTATCAGAAAAAAACACTCTTTACTTCCAGGAACACTTTTTTTTATTAATAAATTTTCATGAAAGAATGAAATTAGTATTAAATCAATATTTATAGTAGAAAATCCATATTCATGCCTTAAAATATTGGTTAGTTCTAATTTAGTTATTGCTCCATTTCGAAGTATCTGTAATATTGTATATTTGATTCTATCCTGAAAAAAATTTATTAAATTTTCCTCTTCATCTAATTTAGAATAATTTCTTATAGTGTTATATGCTTCAGATATTGTACGAGTGATCTTATTTGTATTGATTAGCTCAACTAAATTTTTACTTATAAGAGCTAAAATTTCTGGAGATTCTTTAACAATATCATCATGTATATCTTCTCTATTATACTCCAAAATAAGAAAGTAAACTTCTCCTTCAAATTGCTGTATAACAGAGACATAACTATTATCATTATCCTCAGGAGAGAATTCAATAACAGAGTTTTCTTTGTTTAATTCATGTTTTGCCCAAATTTTCAGAAAAAGATCTTTTGGAGGGAAAGATTTCTCAGGAGGAAACTGCAATATAGGCTCTGGACCTGTTGAGGTGGACCAATGTGTTAAAATTATTCTTTCCATTAGTAAGATATTTATAATTATATATTGATGATTAGTAATTCTATTATTTAAATTATTTAAATATTTATTCTACAATTTTTAGGGATTTTGTTTCCTAAAGAAGAAAATATTATTGGAAAGTTGTTAGAGCTTTAATTTTTTTTTTTTGGATTTTCAATCTTTTGGGTTTTCTAATTTAGGAACAGGA
>JBHLQA010000067.1:0-11824 GCA_048885285.1 Candidatus Odinarchaeota archaeon | reverse complement strand
AAATGAAAATTCAAATTCAAGAATTCTTGTTTTTTGTCATTTTCGAGATTCTGTAAATAACATAGTTAAGTTTTTTAAAGAAAATGATGTTATAAAAATGCATAAGTTTGTAGGGCAAACAACAAGAGGTTCAGATAAAGGTTTAACTCAAAAAGAACAGATTAAACTATTAAAAGAATTTAAAGAGGGAATATATAATACATTAGTAGGGACTAGTGTTGCTGAAGAGGGTTTAGATATTGAAGAATGCGATCTAGTAGTTTTTTATGATGTTGTTCCTAGTGCTATTCGGTCAATTCAACGTCGAGGTCGTACAGGTAGAAAAAAAGAAGGAAAAGTTTATATTTTGATGGCAGAGAACACACGCGATGAAGGATATTATTGGGCAGAAAAAACGAAGGAAAAAAATATGAAAGTAAGTTTAGAAAGAATTAAAAATTCTGAAACTCAATCAAAAACAGGGCAATCTAATCTTTTAAATTTCATATCTCCTGATAAAAATGGAGTAATTGATTCATTAGAGCAAAATACTACAGATATAAGTTCAATTAAGAAGATTGATGGTGCAGATGATTTTGAAATCATCTGTGATAATCGTGAAACTGCATCTCCAGTAGTAAGAGCTTTATCTTTAATGGGAGTAAATTTGAAATTAGAGCAATTACAAGTCGCTGATTATATTATCTCAGAAAGAGTAGGAATTGAAAGAAAATCTGCTAAAGATTTTAATGATTCTATAATAGATGGTCGGCTATTTAGTGAATTAACTGAACTTGGCAAAAATTTTTCACGGCCAATTATAATCTTAGAGGGAAATCCATTTAAAGTCTCAAATATCAGCGAAAATGCTCTGTATGGTGCTTTAACTTCAATAATAATTAATTTAGGTATATCAATCTATAAAACGGAAAATTCAATCGAGACGGCTCAATTTTTATATCATCTCGCAAAAAGAGAACAATCATTTACAAAATCTAAATTAAAATTAAGATTTGATAAAGCCCCTATTGAAACTTCTCGCTTATTAGAATACATCGTTGCAGGAATACCAGGAGTAAACACACTTCGAGCGAAAAGTCTATTGAAAGAATTAAAGACTTTACAAAATATTTTTTTGTCAGATATTCCTGATTTAACAAAAATTGAAAATATAGGAAAAAAAATAGCTCAAGAAATCTATAAAATTAGTAGGTTTAAATATAAAAATAGCTCCTAAATTCTAGAATCGCCAAAGTCTCTAAATTAAAAAAAAAAGTAAAACATATTTTTAATTACTTCAATAATAATTTAAAGTAATAGTGCTTTTTATTGAGTAAAGAAGCTAGGTTAAAAAAAACTGAGCAAAGAGAGAAATGATAAAATTTAAAGTAGTTGTTGCTGGGGCTAAAAATGTTGGAAAAACTAGTCTACTTCGTCGTTTTGCTACGGGGAAATTCGAAAAATCGACATTATCTACGATCGGTGTTGATTTTGAAACTAAAAAACTAGTCGTTGATGACACGGAAATACTCTTAAACATCTGGGACTTTGCAGGAGAAAAAAAGTTTCGCCTCCTCTTCCCTTCTTATGTTTCTGGCGCTTCGGGTGCTTTAATGCTATATGATATAACAAAAGAAGAATCTCTAAATGATCTTCATGACTGGATAAATGTAATTTCCTCTGTTCCTAATCCACCTAAAACAAAAATATTAATTGAGGCGAAAATTGATTTAAAAAGAAAAGTAAAAAGAGAAGAAGCTTTAAAGATATTTGAAAAATATAAATTTCAAGGCGAAATGCTGGGTACTTCTTCAAAAACTGGTGAAAATGTTGAATTGGCTTTTGAAATGTTAGGAAGAGAAATCCTTAAGACTTCTTTAAAGAAATGTCCTAATTGTGGAAAGATGTATCCACTAGAATTAAAATTTTGTCAATACTGTGGTGCGAAAACGTCTTAAATCTCCTTTATTACAATTAGATCTATAATTTTATTAACTTGCTTGCTTTTTCAAATCTTATAATTAAGATATATGGTCAAAATTAGATTTTAAAGATCTACTTTTCTCTTAAAGAAAAATTTATTTATTAAAATAAATAAAAACAAGTATATTAATGTGTGAGAAGGTAAAAAAAATGAATTATAACATAAACGATGATATTCAAGAAATAATAAGAAGACTTGAGAAAGAGAATATTTCATTTGAAGGCAAAACTATTTTGGTGACTGGCGGTGCTGGTTTTCTTGGATCTTGGATATGTGACGTTTTAGTTACTCAAGGCGCATATTGCATATGTTTAGATAACTTATCTTCAGGACGTCCTGAAAATATAAGCCACCTCATGAATAAAGATAATTTCCGCTTTATTAATCATGATATTTCTTATCCTATTTACTTTGGTTTTTCATTTCATCCCTTGGGTATATGTATTGCTGATATTAAAAAAATTGATATTGTAATGCATATGGCAAGTAGAGCTTCTCCATTTGAATTTAAGCAAGAACCAATCTCAATACTTAGAAGTAATACATTAGGAACATTAAACACTCTAGGAATTGCAAAATTCCATAATGCGATTTTCTTTTATACAAGCACTTCAGAAGTCTATGGAAATCCACCAAAAGAAGCAATTCCAACCCCAGAAAGTTATTTTGGTCATGTGAACCCTGTTGGACCACGTAGTTGTTATGATGAATCCAAAAGAGCAGGGGAAGCTTTCATTAAAGCATATGAACTCCAACACAAAATGAGAGCGAAAATTGTCCGAATTTTTAATACGTCTGGACCAAGAATACGATATGGTCCAGAGTTTGGAAGGGTTGTTCCTAACTTTATACATCAAGCTTTACATGACGAAGATATTAAGGTATTTGGAGATGGATCTCAGACGAGATCTTTTATTTATGTAGTAGATGAAATTGAGGGCTTACTTAAAATGGTACATGAAGAGAAAGCAATTGGAGAAGTAATTAATTTGGGTAACAATAAGGAATATAGTATATTAGAATTAGCCCGAATTATAAAAGAAATAACAAATTCCAATTCAAAAATAGTCTTTAAACCTTTACCTATTGATGATCCTTTATATAGGTGCGCTGATTTAAGAAAGGCTAAAGAAATTCTAAATTGGGAACCAACAACATCTCTAGAAGAAGGATTAAAAAAGACTATTGCTTGGTTTAAAGATAATGAACGAAGTTAATAAAAAGAATGGAAAAAAGAATTTAACAGATAGTAATAAAATTTTTGAACAATTACTTAAAATCTGTCTTATCGTTGGAATCATTATTGTTTCAAGCTTTATTATTTATTATATATTGACGCCTGAACCACCTTATTATACGTTTGGAATCTTGAATGAAGACCAAAAAGCAGAAGGATATCAAACTGAAGCATCAATTAATGACACTATTACTTTTTATTTATCTGTTGGTAATTATTTAGAGAGGGAATTCGCATTCAGATTCAAGATTTTGAAAGGTAATAATAATACGTTATTGGGCCCTTTTCCTTCAAATGGGTCCTTATATTTTATAACAGGAAATTTTACTCTAGATCCCAACAATAAAAGAAATTATGGACCATATGATATATCTTTTTCAGAAATTGGGGTAAATCAAATAATTATTGCTGAATTATGGCAAATAACAAATGAGCTTGAAGACTTTTATAATGTAGCATATTTAAAATTAAATATAACTACCTAATCAGCTCCCCCTATGATGTTTGCTGAGCTTATTCTTACATAGGGGGCTTGAAATGCTCCATAAACCTTATATTCTTTTGAAACCGCATCTATCTTTTTAAATAAGTCCATTATATTTATACCAATCATTGTTTCATTCAATGGATGACTAATTTCTCCACTTTTAATCAAATTTCCTCGTAATATTAAACCACTAAAATCGCCTGTTGATAAATTTACAGAATCTCCTGTATAGTCTAAGATTATACCATCCTTAATTTCTTTAATTATTTCTTCAAGTGCCATATCTCCTGGTTTCATTATAAAATTAGTTATTCCTATCGATGGTATTGAAGAATAAGAGCTTCTAGAAGCATTTCCCGAACTTTCAGTTCCATCCTTTCCGGCGGTATAACTATTATGTAATAACCCTGTGTTAAGAAATTTACCCTTTTCTATGATCTTTTTATTCTTACATGGAACTCCCTCATCATCAAATATTTGAGATCCTGGAGCACCATCAATGAGCCCATTATCTTCGATATTTAAAAGTTTTGAACCGATTATTTTACCTCTTTTACCTACAAGGAATCCCCGTTTATATTGAAAGGTTTCTGCATTTACTGCTGCTGCAATTGACCTTAATATTAAACTAATTGTACCTTTTGCTGTTAAGAGTAGTGGTACTTTCATACTTCTTATTTTTTTTCTATTAAGATTTCGTTTAGCATCTTGTAGAGCTAAATTAGCTGCTTTTATGGAATCAATATTTTTAAGCCTTCTTTCAACTTGTCTTTCAGACCCAGAAGAAGTATCATTACTTGACTTATCTTTAACAATAATATTGGAAGATATTAGACAACTAGTATTTTTTTTTAAAGCATTTAATCCGTTAGAATTAAAAATATATGTTTTTGAGTAGTCTGCAGCAAAATTCCCAGATTGGGAAATTGCCATATCGTCATCAGCACAAATTTTAATTAAATCATTAACATAATTTAGAGATTCTTCAATTTCTAAATATTTGAGATTTTTATCAAATAAATCCTTAACAACAGGATAGTTATTAAAGACTCCTGGTAAATCCTTAAAATCAGGATCAGGAGTACCAACTTTCATCATTTTAATGGCATTATTACACATCTTTTCGATAGTCTTTCTGTTTAGCATATTTGTATAAGCAAACCCGAGTGCGCCATTTTTATTAATTACTCTAATTGAAACACCATTATCTTCTCCGATTTCATTATTTTTAATTGAATTTTCTTCAATTTCAATATTAATATATTTACTTTTCTCGAAGAAAACATCTGTACTTTTTATCTCTGAATTTTTATGTTCTATTAGGTTCAAACAATATTTAGCTAAGCCATCAATGTCAGAATTATCCATTTAATCTTGCCCTCCGATAGTTACATCTTCAAGTCGTATATAAGGCGCTCCATCACATACTCTAACACCCTGTCCGCCTTTTCCACATATACCAACTGAATAATTAAAAGATTTTTGATTTCCAATAGCGGAGACTTTATTTAATGCTTCGAGAATCATCCCACTCAGAGAAACATCCCTCATAATCTCCTTTTTTTCACCATTTTTGATTCTATACGAAAATTTGCATTTAAATTGGAAGTTACCTGTTGTAGGATCAGTATATCCATATTTGAAGTCTTCGCATAGAATTCCATTCTTTGTATCCTCAATTATTTCATCTATGTTCCAATCTTTTGGCTCTAAAAATGTAAAACCCATACGTACCTGAGGTCTTTCAGAACTACTAGAGGCTCTACCATGACCATTTGGTGGAACATTCATTCTAGACGATGTTTCTATATCATGAATATAATTTTTTAGAATTCCATTTTCAATAATTATGGTTCTTTGCGAAGGAATTCCCTCATCATCTATAAAATAACTGCCAAATAACTCATATGGTAAATTAAATTGACTTGCTTGACCCATAGTTGGATCATCAATTATACTAACTTCTTCTGATGCAACAATTTTGCCCATCATATCTTTTAATATACTTTCATTACTTAATACATGATCTGCTTCACATGCATGTCCAAAAGCCTCATGAATTATAGTTCCAGTTAGTTTGGAATCTGCAATAACGGTAAATTTACCACCAACTGGAGATTTTGCATCTAATAAAGCTACTGCCTCTTCAGCAGAGTTTCTACTTAAATTAATAGCTTTTTCTGTCTCAACAATTTCATATCCACCAATTCCAGCAACAGAATTCAATGAATTCTCAACTATACCATTTTTTTGTGTAAAAACCATGCAAAATAAACGTAAAAATGATAAATCTTGAATAATATTACTCCCAAAAGAGTTTAAAAATAAGTATTGAGAATGCCCATCAAGATAAATTGTATGTGTATTTTTCACATATGAAGAATACTCCGAAGCTATTTTTTCATGTTCTTTTACAAGATTTATTTTATCTTTAATATCGATCTCTTCCAACTTTTTCTTTTGATTATTCTTAAATTTCTCTATTATTGGATCAGATGGATTAATTTTAAATTTTAGATTGCTAAGCGATTCTGAAAGGCAAGATAATTTAACTGCCTTTTGAAGTCCTAGTTTAATAGAGTCTCTATTCAAATCTTTTAAAACTGAAAAACCCCACCCTCCATTTTTAAAAGCTCGAATTCCACAGTCAATAACTTCAAAAGAGGATATTGCTTTGCTTTTTTGATCAGTAAAATCTATACTTGTTCCCTTATTTACTTCAGCTCTGATATCCCAATATTCAATTTTTTCTTTTGCCATCTGATTTAACTGCTTAAGTAAGGATTCATCAATGACTTTTAATTCATCTGAAATTTCCATTTTTCTTATAAAAAGGTTAAAATATAATTATCAATTAGTTTGGGTATTTCTACTATCTATTTATCATCAAAAAAAGAGAAGAATTGTTTAAATATCTTTCTTTTTTAATTATATTCTTAATTTAATTGATTGGTAGTAAATTTTAGCTTCAGTCCATACTCTTTAATTTCTTGACTATTAAGATTGCATCC
The DNA here is from genome assembly GCA_048885285.1 of Candidatus Odinarchaeota archaeon. Classification (GTDB taxonomy): domain Archaea; phylum Asgardarchaeota; class Lokiarchaeia; order Sigyniarchaeales; family SOKP01; genus Loki-b32. The sequence continues at coordinate 5,126 of JBHLQA010000067.1, read as the reverse complement.
TTAATTGAGCACATTCGAGTAAATTTTGTTGATTTTTTAAACAAAAATGAATGGTTGCATTTCCAACATTTTTTTGATTTAATAATTCTCTTCGAATAATACCACATTCCACAATTATAACAACGGAAGAAGTAATAATTTTGAGTATTATTCATATTGCTTTAAATTAAATAAAATAATTTAACTCTTACAGCTTTAAAATTTTCTGATTTTTTTATTGAAATATTTTAAGATTAATATTCTTCAATAAAATAAGATATATTTTGGGACGAATCATTATTTGAATTAGGATAAAATAAAAAAAGGGAAGAAATATGGATCACAATTTTATTCATCCAATAGAAACAAGGTACCGAACAGAAATCGCAAAAATTTTTACTGAAGAAAAAAAATTAGAGAATTGGTTAAAGATAGAGGCAGTTTTAGCACAGGTTCATGCAGAAGTAAACAATATCCCTCATGAAGCTGCCGAAGAAATAAAGAAAAAAGCAAATTTACTTCATGTAAAATTAGAAAGGGTAAAAGAAATTGATAAAGAAATACATCATGATTTAATGGCAATGGTTAAGGCATTAGCAGAGCAATGTGAAGGAGATGCTGGTAAATATATTCATCTTGGTGCAACCAGTTATGATATTGAAGATACTGCGATTGCTTTACAACTTAAAGAAGCTTTAATTTACATAAGAAAAGTTCTATTAGATTTATTAAGAAATATCATAAGAATTACTGAGGAAAAAAAGGATTTAGTATGTATTGGAAGAACTCATGGTCAACATGCAATTCCTACTACGTATGGAATGAGATTTGGAGTATGGGCTTATGAAATAAGCAGACATTTAGATCGTATTTCCGAGATTATTAATCGAATATCTTATGGTAAAATATCTGGTGCTGTAGGAACAATGGCTAGCTTTGAAGAAAAAGGTATAGAAATTCAAAAAAGAGTAATGAATAAACTTGATTTGAATCCTGTTCTTATAGCAAATCAAATCATCCAGAGAGATAGACATGCCGAAGTTATCTTTTTAACATCATTAATTGGACAAACACTAGCTAAAATTGCTAGAGAAAATAGAATTCTTCAGAGAAATGAAATTGCGGAAATATTTGAACCCTTTAAAAAAAAGCAAGTGGGAAGCTCAACAATGCCTCACAAACGGAATCCTCATAAGTCAGAACGGATATGTAGTTTAGCTAGAATTCTAAAATCTAACGTATTAGTGGCTTTAGATAATATTATTTTGGAGGATGAAAGAGATTTAACTAATTCTGCTTCTGAGAGAGTAATTTTTGCTGAAAATTTCATCCTATTAGATTATATGATTAAACAATTAAATGAAAATTTAATAGGTCTTGAATTTAATGAAAAAAAAATTGAGGAAAACTTAAACCTCACTAAAGGTGCATGTCTTAGTGAAAAATTTATGGTTCAACTAGTAAAAAAAGGTATTGGAAGACAAGAGGGGCATGAAATCTTACGACAAGCCTCAATAAAAGCTAGAAATAACGATTTATATTTGAAGGATATTTTAATTGATGACAATCAAATTAAAAAAAAATTCACTAAAGAAGAATTGGATGATATTTTTGATCCAAATCAATATACTGGTCAATCTATTGAACAAGTTGAGAATTTAGTAAAGTTCCTAAAAGATAAATATAAAATCTGAAGTTTATCAAAATGGCTGAAAATAAAAATATATATAAAAAATTAGGTGTTTCTTCTAAAAAGGAAGATGTTCATTTAGCTATAAAGTCTATAGATAAAGGTTTATTTCCAGGAGCTTTTTGTAAAATAGTAGAAGATATTGCAGGAAATAAGGATTATTGTTCGGTATTTCATGAAGATGGAGCAGGTACAAAATCAAGTTTAGCATATATGTACTATAAGGAAACGGGAGATATAAGTGTATTTAAGGGGATAGTTCAAGATGCCATTGCGATGAATATAGATGATGTATTATGTGTTGGAGCAACAGGGGATCTCTTTTTATCTAATACCATAATGAGAAATGCGAATATTATATCTGGTGAAATATTATCCACTATTATCAATGAGTACGAATCATTTAGCAAAAAATTTTCGAAATATGGCTTAAAAATCATTACTTGTGGAGGTGAAACTGAAGATATTGGAGATTTAGTCAAAAGTATATCTATATTAGCATCTGTATTTACTAGAATGAAAAGAAAAGATGTGATCGATGCCAATAATATTAAATCTACAGATGTTATAATTGGTCTAGCTAGTTTTGGAAAAGCATCCTATGAAGATGAGTATAATAGTGGAATCGGAAGTAATGGATTGACACTAGCTAGACATGGGATACTTTCACATAAGTATTATGAAAAATATCCAGAATGTTATGATCAAAATCTTGATGAGAATTTTGTTTTTTTTGGTAAATACAAATTAACAGATATGATTGATGAGCTTGATTTAACTATTGGAAAAGCATTATTGTCACCAACAAGAACCTACGCTCCTGTTATAAAGGATATTCTAAGAGATTTTAGAAATGAAATTCATGGCATCATTCATAATACTGGAGGAGGGCAAGCTAAAATCCTAAAATTTGGAAAAGGGATAAAATATGTAAAGAATAATTTATTCAATATTCCAAAAATATTTAAATTGATTCAAAATTCATCTGAAACTCGATGGAAGGAAATGTACAGTGTTTTTAACATGGGACATAGAATGGAAATATTATGTAATGAATCTATCTCCTCAGAAATTATAAAAATCGCCGGTAAATATAGTATTGATTCAAAGATAATTGGATATTGCGAACAGTCTCCAATAAAGGGTAAAAATGTATTAGAACTTAAATCTGAAGTTGGTTCTTTTACTTACGATTAAGGAGATTATTCAATGGAAAAAGATTTTGATGTAATATGTATTGGTGCCGCTCTTATTGATATGGTCGCTAAAATCGAAAGACATCCAATTGAAGATGATGAGATATTTGTGCCAAGTTTGCAGATAATGTCTGGTGGTGCCGCTGCAAATACAGCTTATGCGTGCAAATTATTAGGATTAAAAACAGCATTTATAGGAAAGATCGGATATAATGATGAATTTGGAAATAAGATCATTAAGGATTTCGAAGAAATTTCGCTTAATACAACTTTAATTAAGTACTCACGAGAACATGTAACAGGACTGGCATATGTGGCTATAGATGGAAGTGGAGATCGAAGGATTTATGCATATAGTGGAGCAGCAAATTTGCTTTCTTCAAATGATATTAATTCTGAAGAAATTCTTAAAGCAAAAATAATATTTTTAAGTAGTTTACAGAATTTAGCACCTTTAGTTAAAGCCGCTAAAATCGCAAAGGAACATAAAATACCAATTATTTTAAATCCGGGAATGTTGGTTATTGAACAAGGTTATAGTAAGATACAAGGATTATTAAGTGATATCGATATATTGATTATTTCAGAAAGAGAATTTCTTTATCTCTTTCAAATTGAAGAAAAAAAATTAGAAAAAAAAATAATTGAAGAAAAAATAATAAATCTATTCAAATTAGGGATTAAAGTAATTGTGATTACTATGGGAAAAAAAGGTGCTTGGCTGATAACATCAGTAGTAGCGGAATTAATCGGGACTATTAAGGTAGAGAAAATAATTGATACAACTGGAGCAGGTGATGTATTTTCTGCTGGATTTATATATGGATTTAATAAAAATCTTAGTTTCAAGTTCGAAGACTTAAAACTTAATGTAGAAATCGGAAATATTATTGCAGGAAAATGTATTCAAGAATTAGGGGCTAGAAATGGTATTCCTAACATTGAAGAGATAACCTCTAATTTTAAAATTAGCATATAACAAAATTTATAATTTTTTGATTCAATAATTTTTTATTCATTACTTAAGTGATTATAAATGTTCCAAAAATGTAAAAAAGAAATTGCTCTTAAGAGATTTAGATTTTTTTTACAAGAAGTTGCCTTAGGATTTGTTTTAATTTTTTTTTTATTACTACTAACTTTATTAGTTCCCACGCTTATAGATACAAATTCACCTCTTTATGGCATATTGATTTATACTATAAAGGCATTATTTGTATTTATTGGAGTACCACTTATTTTGATCATCTCTAATATCGTATTTGAACCTCAAAAAAGAGACATAATATTAAAAGAAGATATCTCCCCCGCAAAAGGACACTTAAAATTATATAAAATAACTAAAAAAAACTATACATATCAAATTTTATACGGTTTATTGATTTTTTTTCTAATTTTTTTACCTTTGGATTTTTTTACTTATTTACTTGTACCAAATATGATTGAATACCAATCTTTAGCTCTTCCCAAAACAGATATTTATTTAAAATCAGGAACATCTTACTATATTTTTTTAATTTCTGTTATAATAATCCAATTTTCTGTGGCAATGTCTGAAGAAACAATTGCAAGGGGTTTAATAACTAAGAGAGGAAGTGAGCATTTTTTCAAAATGTCAGCAGTAATGATATCTGCTCTTTTTTTTGGATTTGGTCATTTTGCTTATTTTCTTGAGCATCATAATATTGAACAATTAGCGGGTAAATCTTTTCCTCTTTGGTATCCTTTTGTTTGGTTTCTTCAAGCTTTTTTTATTGGAATTGTTCTTTCTTTATTTGTTTTGAGAAAAAAGTGGATCCTTCCAGTAATAATCGCTCATACATTAAATAATATTATCTCTGCTCACGCGATTTGGAGCTTTAATAATGCAATAGATTTTTCAGTACTAATTATTAATCTTTATTTTCCATTATTATTCATAGGGTGCATCTTATTTATTTGGCAATTTTCTCAAATAAAAGAAAGTGTTTTTATTGGTATTAGTATGATTAAATCCTATTTTAAAATCAATGAAACAAATGAAAATTCTAAGAGTGATACTGTATTTCGGATTTTTATTGATATCCTTATAGGTATACTAATTTTCTTTATGAGTTTATATAACTCTGCAAATTATTTCAATCTCTGCTTCTCTAAATTTATTTTCAATTTCTATTGGTTTGAAGAGTCCTCCCGTTGGATGTGTTCTTTGCCAAAGTATTTTTTTCCAAAAATAAAGGCGTGGTTCTACTCTCCAAAGAGGGAGGCGTGGTACCCCCAAC
>JBHLQA010000066.1:0-11854 GCA_048885285.1 Candidatus Odinarchaeota archaeon | reverse complement strand
GGATTTTAATAATAGTCCCTGCATCGTTAGTTAAACAATGGCAGTTTGAAATGCAAAATAAATTTAATATCAATTTCACTATTTATGACGGCAAAAAAGTAAACGAATTAAAAAATAAGGGAAGTTATAAACATCTAGAAATTCTTCAGAATCCTTTTTATTATGATAATTTAATTATTTGCTCACTTCAATTTGCGCGAAATAGAAAATACATCGAACTATTATCTAATATCAATTGGGATATTGCAATTTTTGATGAAGCTCATCATTTAAGAAGGTATCTTATTAATGCAATGACTGGAAATTATCGAGAAACTCTTAACTATGAATTAGCGAAAAAATTAAGTATCAATTCAGAAGGTATGCTTTTATTGACAGCTACACCTCTACAACTTCACTCATTTGAATTATTTTCTCTAATTGAACTTATTCATCCTGATGTTTTTGAAAATTTTAGTGATTTTGAACACTTTAGAAAAAATATGCCCTTTATTAATCTATTAATTTCAAATTTGAATAATCTTGACAAATTAAATAATTTTGAAGTAAAAAACACAATAAAGCTTCTAAAAGATCTCAGATATATTGATAAAAAAAGGGAACTTAACCAAGTATTATCCCAGATTCAAGATGATTCCTTTAAATCAAACTTAGTAAGAAAAATTGAAGAAGATCATACATTATCTAAATTTTTAATTAGAAATCGGAAGAAAAACGTATTTTCTAAAGAGTTATTGAATAAAAGAATAGTAAATACGATTATGGTTAATCCCAATAAAGAAGAATTAGACATTTATAATGAAATCCGTTTATATCTAGCTAAAATTTATAATTCTTCTATAAGTAAAGATAATGTGGGGATTGGATTTATTATAACCACTTTACAAAAATTACTAACAAGTTCCAAGTTCGCGTTTTTGAAAAGTTTGGAAAGAAGACTTGAACAAATTGATAGGTATAAAGGTATTTTTCTTGATCCAACTATAATTAAACAGGAAGATCCTGAATATTACGAATCAGAACTAGAAGACCAATATCTCGATATAGAACGAATTGATTTTTTTGATAATAAAGAATTTAAGAAGAAAAAAGAGGAAGCAGAAGAGCTTTTCAATCAAGAGAAAATTTTAAAAGAATTTTATGAAAAATTAAAAGCTTTATCCTATGATTCAAAATCAGATAAATTAATTGAAATAATAGACCAAATTTATTCCCAAAATCATAAAGAAAAGATTATTATTTTTACCCAATTCGTTGATACATTAAAATTTATTAAGTCCTTGATTGAAAGTCTTAACCTTGATTATACAATTGAATTATTTTATGGGGGATTAGATAAGCTGCAAAAAGATGAAGCCGTTGAAAGATTTAGATCAAGCCAAAAATTTTCAATCTTGATTTCCACAGAGATTGGTGGTGAAGGACGAAATTTCCAATTCTGTCGTGTGTTAATAAATTATGATTTACCTTGGAATCCTATGAAACTTGAACAAAGAATAGGAAGACTTGATAGAATTGGTCAGGAATCAAAGGAAATCTATATTTATAACATTTTTATGGAAGGAACTGTGGAGACAGATATAATACATTCCATAATTAAAAGAATTAATCTTTTTGAAGAATCAATCGGAATTTTAGAGCCGATCATAGGGAGTATTGAAAAAGATTTCAAAGGAGTAATTTTCGCTGAAGAAGATGGGAAAAAGAGAAAGAAATTAAATGAATTTTATAGAACTCTTGATGAAGAAATAAGAAGGGCAAAAGAAATTGAGATGCAATTAGATGATTTAATGATTGATAGAAGATCATTTCAGATGGAAGGTCTTATAAGTTCATTAACCTCTTGTACAGAAGTAAAATTAACCTATAATGAACTTTATCTATTAATTAAGCATTTTTTCGAACTTGATAATCAACTTTATGGGACATTTGAAGATATAAGCAATAGTTCAGAAGATGCGAAAAATGATTATAAATTCAAAACAAAAATTGAAATTAAAAACAATTTATTAAAAAATTTTAATTATGTCATTACAAATGAGTATATTGGAACATTTAATCTAGATCTTGCAAGGAAAAAAGAAGAAATTGATTTTTTTGCCTTAGGACATCCTTTAATCAATGATATTTTAGATTTTATTAAAAGTAAATCATTTCATGGTAATTTTAGTGTTTTATATCTTAAAAAGAAAGAATTGGAAAAGCAATTGAATTTAAAATCAATCAATACTAATGAGTTATATTTATTTATTTTTTCAGTAAAATTTCAAGGATATATAATCGAAAATCAAATTATTGCGATAGTTATTGATGACATTGGTAATGAAATTGCAAATTTATCAGATATAATTCTCAGTATCAAAAATTTCAATGAGTTTTTTTCATTTAAAAATTCTCGAGAGATGATATCATTAGAATATAATATCATAAGTGAACTCCAACAAGAAGCAAAAAAAATTATAAAATCAAAGACTTCAAAATGGAAAAGAGAAATTAAATCTCTCAACGATAAAATCTTCAATCGAGAAGTGAAGAAAAAAGAAAAGATTTATTCTCATAAAAAAAGAACCTTAAATCTTAAACTTGAATCATTAAATGAAAGATTGGAACGAAATAATAATAAAAAGCCAACAGCAAGACAATTACATAATATCAAAAAAATAACAGATGCGATGAAAAAACAAAAGAGGTTAGATAATATCAAAAAATTAGAAGAAGAAATTAATTTTATCAATAAGGATATCATCTTAACCAAAAGGAAATTGGATGATATCTCATTTGAATATGAAGATCTTAACAATGAGATGATTAAAAGAAATAAATCCAAATTCTATACAAATATTCTGTCATTTGCCTTGTTAAAAATTATAGATAAATGAATATCTTAATTAGGATGGATTTTTTTAATCATTAATTCTGCTAAATTTAAGAAAGCATCCTCGACTTTTTCACCCGTTTTTGCTGAAGTTTCCATATAGAATGTTTTTTCTTTCTTAGCAAATACTTGTGCGCTTTCTCGTTCATAAAGCTCTTCATTTGAGTTAATTAAATCTACCTTATTTCCTATTAGCGTAAAAGGGACATCTTCACCAGCATATTCATACAAATCTGATAACCACTCATCGATTTCTTCAAAAGTACGCCATCTAGATAAATCGAATACTATTAAGGCTCCATTAGCACCATCAAAAAAGCTAGATCTTAGGAATTTATATCGTTCTTGACCTCCAATATCCCAAATTTGCATTTTAACTGTTGAACCTGGTTTTGGATATTCTTGAATAACTTTAGATAAAAAATCTGCGCCAATTGTTAATTTATACCTAAAAGAGAATTTATCTTCTACAAATCTGTGTAAAAGCGAAGTTTTTCCTACGGCTCCCGGTCCTATTATTAAAACTTTAAATACATAAAGAGTCATAATGTATCAAAACTTCTTTTAATAAATTATCTTAGTTAGCTTTTTAAAAATTTTCTAGATCATCGAATTTAAATAGAAAAAAAAATTGATTTTAATTCATTCTAATAATTATAAAATAATCTTTTAAAGACAGAAAATTAATAATTTTTATCTAAAATTCTATTTGTAATTTCTGTGAAAGCATTTTCTACATTCTCACCCGTTTTAGCAGATGTTTCTAAATAAAGATAATGTTCTTTCTCAGCATATTTATAAGGATCGTTTCGCTCTATTGTTTCACCAATTTCACTTATTAAGTCAAGCTTATTTCCCAATATCACAATAGGGATTTTTTTTTGCGTTATTTTATACATATCAGAAATCCAATCTTTCATTTTTGAATAGGTATAAGGCCTTGAAAGATCAAAAACTACTATAGCTCCATGTGCACCATCGTAAAAACTCCGGCGTAATATTTTAAATCGATCTTGCCCACCTATATCCCAAATAGTTAGTCTAATACTTTTATTTAGGTTATTAACAATATTCTTAGTCATAAAATCTACCCCAATAGTGAATTTATATTGTAATGAAAACTCATTATCAACAAATCGTCGTATTAAACTAGATTTTCCTACTGCAGCAGGTCCAATAACCAATATCTTATAAGTATAGTCTGTCATTAGAGTAGAAAATACTTTTTTATGTAAAAAAAGAATAAGAGTTTATCAATTTATATTCATGTTTTTCGATATTTAAATTGAAGTATGTCTTAAATTTTCAAAAAATCAAATAAAATAACTCAGAAAATAAAAATAATAGAATTAGAGACCTCGAAAAGAGAAAATAATATACAGTTAAATTAAGTTAATGGTAAATTCTATCTTATTTATTAATTTATTAATTAAGAACATTCTTTTATCATTCTTTTTGTAAGTTCAAGAAACGCCTCTTCAACATTATCACCTGTTTTAGCAGAAGTCTCAATATAAATAGTTTTTTCTTTCTCTGCGAATTGTTTAACCTCATTTCGATTAATAACCACCCCAATTTCCGCAATTAAATCAGATTTATTTCCAATTATAATAACGGGAAAATTAGTTTCAATAGTTTGACGTGCATCTGAAACCCATTCTTTCATTTTTGAAAAAGTTTGAGCTCTCGAAAGATCAAATACTGCAATCGCTCCATTGGTTCCTTCATAAAAACTTCTTCGCAATACTTTAAAACGGTCTTGTCCTCCAATATCCCATAGTGTAAGTTTGGCAGATTTTCCTGTTTCGTAGTCTATACTTTTACTCATGAAATCAACTCCTATTGTGAATTTGTAATGTAAGGAAAACTTATTTTCTACAAATCTACGTATAAGGCTAGATTTTCCTACTGCCGCTGGACCAACTACTAAGGTTTTAAAGGTATAGATTTGTTGAGACATTTATTATGTACCTCCCTAACTAATTTAGTAAAATTCTTAAAAATATTATAATCCAAATAAAAGTAGTCTATTTCATTATAATTTTTATTCTATATAGTTCAAAGAAATTTGAAAATTATGGAAAAACTACAATAAAATAAAACAATTTAATCATTAATTAAGTTATATTTTTTTCCATACTTTTTAAATAATTTAGTACCTCCTCCTTCTTGCACAACTTTTATTGTTGCACTTGAATCAATGATTTCCATCCCGGAAACTATATCAACACCATAATCAAATAAAATATCAGGAATCAAACTCGCAGTGGGACCAATTAAAATTATTTTTTGAGCTCTCCTTCTAAACTTTTCCAAGATTGATTCAAGTGTATTATTTATTAATGCTGATCCTGTGCAAAATAATACATCAGTTTGGAACTCATCCTCCTCTAATTGATTAAGATTATTTTTATTCTTAAATTTCTTAAATTCTGATGCTATTGCGATTGAATCTTCAATAATTGTAATATTTTTTGAAATTTTGCTACACTCTCTAATTAGTGGTTTGATTAATCCTATAAAAGTAACAGCTGTGTTTTTATCAATATTAAGGAAGTTTAAAAAATCATTTTCAACTTTTTGGTAAGGATTCATAACTCTTAATATATGTTGAGAAACTGCATTCAATGTCGCAATCCCTATGATTTTTTTAAGATTAGGTACTTCAAAGGCCCAACTTAAAAGCTCATTCAGAGAGTAATTAGTAAGTTCACCTGCAAAATTGATTTTACTGCAATCTGTATTCGAAATTACATTTGGTAATGTTGATGCTAAACCTAAAAAGGTTTTATAAGCATAAGCAAAAACCTCTACACAAGTATAACCTAATCCAAGCACAACTTTAACTATTTTAGGGGGGATTATTTTATGAACTTGATAAACATTTTTAACAAGATCAACAGTTTTTTCTAGTATCATCAGTTTAACTGGTATTAATTATTTTATCCAAATTGAATAATATCAAAAATTAATTTAGGTGAATATATGAATAAATCCAATTATATTTTTATATTAGTTGTTCTTTCTTAGAGAAAATTATTTTCTCTTCTTTTATTAATTTGAAAAGCAGAACAAATAGATAAAATTAAAGATAAAAAAAAGAAATGAATTTAATTTAATATTTTTTCATCTTTTTTAGAATAATTAAAGACACAATTGAGATCATCGCAAATATTATGGTTAACTCTTTATCTCATAAACCGTATCACAATAAGAGTCACCTGCTGCTACGGTTTTAAGAATTTTAAGTTCGATTTTATCATTAGCTGCCGTGCGAAAATATTCATGATCAATAGCCATAACTGCTTCACATAACGCTCTAGATGTATTTTCAAGACCAAATGGACACTTAGTACCTTGAATCTGGAACTTGTCATCTGATATGGAAATTATCTTAACAGAATTTTGATCAAAAGTTTTTGAAAATGCTTTTGCTACTGTAGATAAATTTCTATTAGGAATTTTTTTTCGAATTTTTAATCCAAGCGATTTTCCTTGCACACCACACACTTCTTTTATAATAGGCAATGCTTCTTCTCCGAATTTTTTATATATAGCTTTAATTAATAAACCTTGAGCTTCAATTGGATTTGATGGTAAATTTATTTTAATATCTTTTGCCATATTCTCAAACGTTCATAAATTTTTATCATGAATATAAAATTAGAATTAATAGTAATTTAATTAACTGATCACTTTGCTACATGATAATTATTTAAAGATAATATGATTTTGCCTATTATTAAGAGTTAATTATTAATTATATTCAATGATTTAATTTAATTATAAAAAATAGTATTGTTTTTGTAAATGAAAATATCTAATTCGAAAAAGGATCTGAATCTAAAAACTCTATTATTTTTAGTTGTTTTCTTTATTAGTACAATAACTATAATATCTAAAAGTTATACTTTTTCAAATAAAAATGAGTTTTTAGAAGATCTGCCTCAACCGAATATAGAGTATAATGAAGAAAATACTGTTTTCATTCCTAAATTATATTCTGAAATATATTTAGGTATTACACGCTCTCAATTACAAGTAGACAATTCATTTGAAGGAGCAGTTTCACTTGGAGCTATCCTCTTTATTGCGACCTTAACTATTATTATCAAGAAATATAAGAAATTCGGCAATAATGAGGTTAAAGTAAATACTGTTAATCATCAGATAAGTAAAGAAATCTCTACACAAGAGTTACTTGTGTTAAATTCAATTCAAGAATATCTTTCTAAGAATCGGTATTTAGAAGTTAATAAAATTATTCCATATTTAAACGCTAGATTATCTAAATCAGAACCATTCATGAATAAGAATGGGATACAGGTAGCTATTAATAATTTAATAAAAAAAAATATTATAGTAGATGGTTCTAAACTTACTCAGGACGACATTCTTAAAAATTCTAATCGATTAAAGATATATAATACCATTTTAAATAATCCAGGAATTCATTTTATGTATATTATTAATCTTTTAGGAATGTCGATATTTTTAGTTAAATGGCATTTAAACATGCTTCTGAAATTCAACTTTATTAAAAAAACTGATGTAGAAAATAGAGAGATCTATTATGATTCAAGTCTTTCAGAAGAAAACGCAAAAATTTTGCATTTTATGGGCAGGGAAAGAACTCTAAAGATAATTAATTACCTAAAAAAGAACCCTAATGGATCCCCAAAATATAGAATATCAAAAGATTTAAAGATGCATCAAAATACAGTTTCAAAATATATTCAAAAATTAGAAGAACTTGAGATTTTGTCAAGAAAAAATCTTACCAATAAAACTCTTTATTTTCTAAAAAATCCATCTCTTTTTTAGTTAGAATTCTTTTTTAATAGCTTACTTATAACTTACTATAGAAAATTAAATCTTCTATTTTTCACTTTCCTTCATGATGATTTTTTAAGATATTTATATTTGTTTTGATATATGCTTCATCATCTTAATTTTGGAAAAAAAAGTAAAATACTGTTAGCAGCTGGAATATTTATTACAATTGTTGGGTTTATACTCCATTTTTATTATCCTTCTGAAATGATAACATCAACAGTCAACGAAAACTCTACTTTTGAAGAATTGGAAACTTATGATGGAATTCTCCTTAAACCAGAAATTAACGATAGTAATTATCAATTTAGAATCGATCTCATGGTTTCAGGTTACTCGAATAGTTCTTTGAATTCAAACTTTACAATTTTGATTTTAGATTTAGCTGAATATGGAAAATTGGAAAATGGAACTGAACTTGAGGATTTGAATCCGATAAAGATTATTAAAAAGACAAATGACCCTTATATGGGACAACCTACTCACCGTACAACAGTAATATTTAAAGAAGCTAAAAGTATTTATGTTTTGGTTATCAATAATGATATTTTCCCTCTTAATATCTATATTAGCTATTATTACTCCGTAATACATCCATTATATTATATTGGGATTATAATTGCAATAATCGGTACAATGCTCGTATTTTCTGTACTCATTATTTATTTTACAGGATGGCTAAGATATTTCTTGCTTGGAAGTTCAATAAACGTTTTTGCATTTTTTTTACGAGTTGCAACATTACCCGCATTTTTTGGACATCCTATTATGTACTATCTTACTATAGAAATGTATAGTGATTATCAAACTTGGTATATGGGGTGGTCTGTTCCTTTTAAAGAAGGTATATGGCTTTACTCTAATGAAATGATTGGTTATATATATGGACCATTATATTTGTTAACAATTGGTCCTTTTTCTTATTTTCCACATGCTTGGGGTATGGGAATTCCATTATGTTTATTTGGAATAGGTACAGGTTTATTAGTGTATAAAATCATGTATAAATTAACTAAAAATGAGAAAATGGCTACTATAGCAACGTTAATTTACTTTTTAAATCCTTTTACACTGCTTTATTCAAGTTTTACTTGGTTAAATCCTTCAATATATACCTTTTTTGTAGTGTTATCGTTTTATTTCTTACTAAATAATAGAAATGCCTATTCATTATTATCAATGGGGATTGCAACAATGTACAAGCAATTTGCTGTAATATTTTTTCCTCTAATTTTGATTTATCTTTTAAGAAAAAACAATCAAATAAAGCTTATTAACAAGTTTAAAAATACAGTAAAATTTATATGTCTCTACTGTTCTCCGATCTTACTAATTTCATTGCCATTTTTGATATATGATTATCAACTTTATCTTGATCGAGTCTTTTTTAATAATACTATGTTTTCCCCAGAACAGTTAAATTGGGTTGTTTATCATTTAGGTGTAGGGGTGAAATTAATGGATCCAATATTATTATTAGGTGGTGCAAACAATTTTACACTCGTAATAAATTACTTAGTAGCATATTACATCCCACTTGGAGTTAGCTTTGGATTAATATACATATCCTTTTTGCGATTTAAGTATAATAAGAATAATAAAACAAGTTCAAATGAATTATTCATAAGGATGTTATATTTATCAATATTTCTAATAATTATTGTGCAGATCTTTTATCCTCGTGGATCCTATAAATTTTATTTAATATTATTAGCTCCATTTGTTTCAATGTTCTTTGATTATAGAAATTTCTCACTTAGAAATAATGAAAATAACATTTTAAAACCAAGATTTATAATTCCATTGATAATATCATGGGGTATATTTTTTTGTTTTCGATATGCTTATTTTTTAATCCTCATACTCTGGATGTTCTTTTTAATCTATATGAACAAAAAATATAAACCTACTGGAGTAACTCAGCTTTTATAAAATTCTTTTCTTTTTTTCACTTTTTTAGATTTATTATTTTCTAAAATTTATTAAGGATATTTCTTTAAATAATAAGAAATCTTACTTATTTTTAATATTAAATTAGAGTGAACAAATATGGAATTTATCATCATTGAAAATGAAAAAATAGGAAAAATTAAAGCAAATTTACTGTTTGATAAAAATCCTAAGACTTGTCAAGCAATTTGGGATGCTCTTCCATTTGAAATAAATTTATCCAGATGGGGCGAAGAGCTATATGGTGATTGCCCCGTAGAGATGTCCGCAGAAAACGCTCAGAAAGAATGTGATATCGGAGATGTTGGATATTGGATTAGTGGAAAAGGATTTTGTATTTTTTGGGGGCCAACACCTGCAAGTTCAGGCGATAAACCCGTTGCTGCTAGCCCTGTTAATATTTTTGCTAAGATTGAGGGAGATACTAAAGCAATTTTTAATCAATTTTCTTCCTTTAATGGTGTTGTAAAGAAGGGGGAATAGAATTCCAACTTAAACCAAAAATTACAGATAATTTATTATCTAAAATGGATATTTGGTTTTTATAATGAAAAAGAAATGGTATAAAAGTAAAGTATTTATAATAACAGGAGCAACTGGTGATATTGGAAGTGAGGTCTGTCGTCAGTTTGCGCCTTTAGGAATGAGAATATTCTTATTGGACCTTCCTAAATCTCCTTTAAATGAATTAAAAGAAGAATTACTAAATTTAGGGGCAGAATATGTTGAAACTTATGAGTTTGATCTTACAAATCGAGAACAAATTGAAAGAGTTATAAAATATATTGGAGAGAAAGAGCATTATATTGATATTTTATATAACAATGCAGGTATTGGAACCACTTGTTCAATAACTAATGGAGGGACTTTTGAAGAATATCGAAAAGTAATGTCTATAAATGTTGATGGAATGTGGTTAGTACTTCAAGCAGCATTACCATATATTGGACGTCCAGCTCCTACAAAAAAATACCCTGATCGAAAAGAAGGACAACTTATTTTTTCTTCAAGTTCCGCAGGGAAAACTGGTATTCCAAATATGGCAGCTTACTCAATGAGTAAGTACGCGGTTGTTGGTTTAGCAAATTCTATTCGATTAGAATATAAAATGCTCAACCACAATATTCAAGTAATTACTATTTGTCCTGCCCCAACAAAGACAAAATTTTGGGAATCTACCTCAGAAATGAAGAAGTGGATTGAAAAATACGAAAAAAAAGGAGTATTATATAAATATGTAGAAGTTAAAAAAGTTGCAAAAGCAGTTTCAAAAGCTTCACATAAATACAGAAGAGAAATTTTTGTACCAAGATGGTGGTGGTTATTAGGATGGTTACAACTAACAAGCCTTAAAGCTGCGGGGAAATTATTAATAAAAATAGAAGAGAGTAAATCAGGATTACCAAAAAGTTAGCTTTTAGATGATAGGAGAGTTAATCTAAGTCTTTTTCTTTCTTTTAAAACTAAGATATCTTTTAAAAATTAAAATTCCAAAACTAAGAATTATCATAATCGTAAAGATAATTAAAATTACAGCATTTTGGAAGTCCGTTCCAATAAGAACTCCGTGAACATAGGCTAAAAATAATGCTATATAATTTAAAGCATGAATTAATCTCCAATTTTTTATTAACTTTTTACGTAATAGTGCACCTAAAACCGCTATATAAATCAAAATAAGCGCTAAGCGACCTCCTAAAGACCAAAAACCATACCATGATGTAAAATCTGGTAAAAAAACAGAAATATCTGACCTAAAAATTGCGAATGCTACAGGATGAAGTGTTATTAAAATAAGCCCAGTAATTGAATAGATATGATGAATCTTAATAAAAGGCTTTCCAAAGATTTTATAGAGTTGAACTGCAAAAGGAGTCATCATAGTTGCTATAAACATTGATAAAAATCCAAATATTGCCCCAAATCTAATGAAAAAATTATAAACATCAGAAAAAGGAGTCAAAAGGAATAAAATGAAGACAACAATATATAATGCTAATATAGAGGCTATTATATATATTCCCTGCTTTTTAATTGGAGGCATTTTTTATCATTCACTCAAGTATTATTTAATTCTTGTTTTATAAATTAAAGAGATTTTTAAAAATTTGTATTAAAACTTATAATATTAGGATATCATTGTAATATTCTTATGATAATATTTTAATAATATGATTTTTCGTGAAAGAGGGGTTT
>JBHLQA010000065.1:0-11906 GCA_048885285.1 Candidatus Odinarchaeota archaeon | reverse complement strand
TGAAAATGTTAGGAGTTAAGATTGAGTACAATATGATAATAGGGAAAATATTAAATATAGATGATTTAAAGGAGATTGGCTTCAAAGCATTTTTTATAGGTGTCGGAGCAGGATTACCTTCAATGAGAAAAATACTCGGAATGAATCTAAATGGGGTTCTAACTGCAAATGAATTTCTAACAAGGACTAATTTAATGAAAGCATACAAATTTCCTGAATACGATACGCCTATCAAAATAGGTAAAATAATTACAGTCATTGGCGGAGGAAATGTAGCCCTAGATTCCGCTCGTGTTGCATTACGACTTGGTGCTGAAAAAGTTATTATCGTATATAGACGAACTGAAGCAGAAATGCCTGCAAGAAAAGAAGAATATCACCATGCAATAGAAGAAGGAATTGAATTTCAATTTTTAGCCAATCCGGTGAGATTTCTTGGAGATGATAAAGGAAATGTCAATCGGATGGAGGTACTTAAAATGAAATTGGGAGAACCTGATGCTTCTGGAAGACCCAGACCAATTCCAATAGAAAATTCGGAATATATTATTAATTGTGATACCGTTATCATTGCAATTGGTACTAATGCCAATCCTGTTTTAACAAAATCAATCCCAGATTTACAATTAACTAAATGGGGTTATATTGAAGTAGATGAAGAGGGAAAAACAAATTTAGAAGGAATTTTTGCTGGTGGAGATATTGTAACTGGTTCAGCAACAGTGATAAGTGCGATGGGTGCTGGACGTAAAGCCGCAAAATCAATTAATCAATATTTAAAATCAAAATATTCATAAATTTATTAACAACCATTTATCAATAAAAAACTCCTATTTAAATCCCTCAACAAACTTTTATTCGATTATTTTATTAAGTTATTAAGTCTTATAAAAATTCTTCAGGAAAATTATATCAATCATAGTTTTAATTGAAAAAAATACATTTTATTAAAGATTAATAAATGATTTTAAGGTGGAAAATAAAAGTGAGTGAAAATTTGGATCCATTTGTAATTGCAAAAACACAGCTTTCTGATGCATGCAAATTAGCTGAATATGATCATGAAATTTATAAAGCATTAAGTGAACCTGAAAGATTTGTCCAAATTAAAATTACCATGAAAATGGATGATGGATCAATAAAAACTTTTAAGGGATTTCGATCACAATACAATTCAGCAAGAGGTCCAATGAAGGGGGGTATTAGGTGGCACCCTGAAGAAAGTGCTTCTCTTGTAAAAGCAATGTCTGCATGGATGACTTGGAAGACGGCATGTGTTGATATACCATTAGGCGGTGCAAAAGGAGGTATTGTTTGTGATCCAAGAATCATGAGTGATAGAGAACTTGAAACACTTGCTAGAAGCTATATCCGGCAAATCGCTGACTTTATAGGACCCCATATTGATATCCCAGCACCCGACATGTATACCAATCCGCAAATTATGGCTTGGATGATGGATGAATATGAAAAGATAATCAGAAGACATACTCCTTCAGTTATAACAGGAAAACCACTCCCCTTAGGTGGTAGTGCAGGACGTTCTATTTCTACAGCGCAAGGTGGTATTTATACGATTAGAGAAGCTGCAAAAAATATTGGATTTAACTTAAATGGCGCAAAAGTGGTGGTTCAAGGTTATGGAAATGCGGGTTCTTGGGCAGCTAAAATTTTACAAAATAACTTTAATTGTAAAATTCTTGCCGTTTCAGACTCTCAAGGTGGAATATTTAATATTAATGGAATTGATGCACAAGCTGCTGCAGAACATAAGAGTCAGACAAGATCTGTTATTGGATTAATGGGTACTAATCAAATATCCAACGAAGAATTATTGGAAATAGAATGTGATGTACTTATTCCAGCAGCTCTTGAATCTGTTATTACGAAAAAAAATGCAAATAATGTTAACTGTAAAATTGTTGCCGAACTTGCTAATGGTCCTACAACTCCGGATGCAGATAAAATACTTCATGAAAAAGAAATTGAAGTTATTCCTGACTTTTTATGTAATGCTGGTGGAGTTACAGTTTCATACTTTGAAATGGTTCAAGGATACTATAGTTATTTCTGGACAGAAAAAGAAGTATTTGAAGCATTAGATAGAGTTATGACCACCGCTTATCGGTCAACAATTGAGGAAGCTAATAAATTTAACACCCATAATAGAATGGGCGCATATATAATCTCTTTAGAGCGAGTAATTGAAGCAATGAAATTAAGAGGTTGGCTTTAATTTTTATATATAGAGAATTACTTTAATAAAGAATTTTCTATTTTCTTTTCTTATTTTATAAATATTTTTACCCAAAAAATGGGGTTAAAATTATTAGAAAAAGAATTGCGAATCCTAAATGAATTAGTGCAAAAATAGCACCCATTTTAAAAAGACGTTTATAATTTAGGTTTTCTACTCCTGAATCCCGTGCAATTTTCAATGTCATCATATCACAAGCTGCACCTTGAGGTATAAAATTACCACCTAGGTTTATTCCAATTATGAAGGCAAAGAGTAGAGGAACTGAAGAAAAACCAAATCCACCATCAGTGATGGGCGTAATTAGCAAATTAACAATTGGTATAAATATTAAGGCTGTTGGTGTATTAGCTACTACTCCAGAAATAAAGCTGATGATTATAAGTAAAAGTAAAGATACAAGAAAGGGATTAAGAGTATGGAATGGAATCGCAGAAAAAATATCTTGAAAGCCCGCTTCTAACATGCAGCCTATCACAATATATAGACTTATAAAAAAAAAGATTATTTCCCATTCAATATCTCTTAAAAGTTCACTCATAGGCTTTTTTGTATAACTTTTATTTACTAAAACTAAAATTAGAGCAGATATGGCAGCAGTTAAATATAGAAAGGGAAGTAGCGCAAACAGAATAATAGTTATAATTATTGCAATGCTGTTAAAATAAAACATTTTTTTGTTTTTTACCATAGTATCTGTATCTACTAAATCGATAACAAATTTTTTTTGCATTTCTTCGATTTTTGGCTCTTTTCTTAAAAAATATCTATCTATTAAGAAAATTGTGGCAAATAACAGGAAAAAGGAGAAAATCCAAAAATATTGAATGAAATATCCTGTATCAAGGTTAAAAGCAGTAGATATTATTATATTTTCTCCACTTGAGAATGGTGTTATTATTGATCCTATATTAATACAAATAGTCATCCCTAAGAGATAAGTTCCTGCTCTTATTTTTAAAAAATGACACAATCTAACAACAATAGGAGCTAAAATTAAAACAACAACAACATCATTTATTATTGCTGCTAAAAGCGTAGTGATGGTACATAGGAGCCAGAAAAAGATTCTTTGTTCTCCTCTTGATATTTTAAAAAGTTTAACAGCAACAAATTCTAATATATTTGAATCTTGAGCTATTTTAGTTATAAGACTCATACTTAATATAATAATAATTGCCTCCCATTGAATAGTACCAATAAAAAAGTCTATCCCTCTACCTTTTATTAATCCTGTGATTGTAGCCGCAGTAAAACCACAAAACAAAGAAATAGCTACGAAATCAAGATTAGAAATCGAATAACTTAAAATGATTAAGATAAACAATATGAAAATTATTATGAGTAATAAGAGGTCCATTGTTTTTGTAAATTGATTATTAGAAGACGGTTAATAAATTAAATAAATTTCTTCTAATAAATCTATTTATTATAAGTGAGACTTAATTTTAGAGTGAATAAATTGAAGAAATTAAATATTTTTGCTTAATCTAATTTAAGATTATAATGATTAAAAAATTGAATTATTATCTTTCATTTTATCAAAAAAAGTTGAAGTAAAAAAGTAAATAGATTTAAATCATTTAATAAATTGAAGTTTGACAATAAATAGTCGAAAATATTTTCTTCTATAAAATATTTTAGACTAGTAAAATAACCTTCTTCCTTTTTTATAATCTCAATAATTCTTCTAATTAAACCTAAAATTTGTTTTTCGACAATATACATATCACAATTCATAGGATCAATATTAATGATATTGAATCCTACGTCTCTTTCAAATGTTATTTTGCTCAATTCTGGATTTTTTTTTACAATCTCCAAATCTGAATAATCATTAAACATAATTTCTATGTTTTCATAAATTATCTCTTTTTTATTCTGAGATAAATGTCCCCCTATTACATTTACCGCCAAATTTAATATTTGTTGAAATATTCCTAGAATGTCAAAGAATTCAGCAATAGTAGTAATACGTTCTGCTTGTTTCCATTGCATATAATATTCATCAATTATACGCTCAAATGGTTTATAAATTTCAACGTTACCAGCCCATTTTGACCCCCAACGATTTCCTTTATTGGCATATTGTTGAATAAAAGTGGCACGAATTATATCTAACCGAGCTCTTAATATCTCAGTGGTTACGTCTTTAGAATCTGCTGCTATAAATAATAAATTTGTATCCTTATCCATTATATAAACCCATCTTAATCCACCCATCTCAATAGATTCAATTCCTTGCTTAAATTCAACCATTGTAAACTGATTTAAAGCTGTTAAAAGTCCGGACACTAGATCCTCATTTACAGGGAAATCCATATATGGTTTGTAGACAAGAGTAATTCCCGAGTCACTTTCCATAATCCAGATATTCATAATTAACCCTAGTTATTCAAATTTTTCCAATAAATAATAAAATTTTACGTTAATTAAAATATATCGTATCTGAATAATATCATAAATTATCTAAAGAATTAGATTTTAACCATCTTGCTAAATTTCGTAACATATCTGTAATTTTTGTCCTCAAAGCCAATTCAGCTGCGCTTCTTCCGATTAAACCAAGAAAGGCATTACTCAACTTAAAACTGTTTATAAAAATCCCAATTTTAGATTTATTATTCGAAATTTCTTTTATTCTAATACGACCTTCTAATTCGCTAACGTCTTTATTATTCCGAACATTTAATTCTATTAATCGACCTTTTCCGCCTTCTTGTTCGCCTTTATCTTGTAATACTAATTCCCCTTCCATCTCTACTTTAATATTAATGATTTCATCCGTTATTTTAGTAAATAAAACATTGGGGGCTAAGAATTCAGCATGCATTTCTTTAGCTGGATTAACTGTCAACCAAAACTCTGGTTTATAAATAGCATTTATAAAAGACTCTTTATTGCAGTTTTCTATTTCCATAACTTTAGATATTATATTGCTTGACACAAAAAATCCAATTTTTGTTTTTTTTTAAGTAAGAATAATGATGATAACTTTTTAGCTTTTTGAATTTTTAAAACTTATCTAAAGAATAAAGCCTCAGTCTTCCAAGATGTAATCATTTAGGAATCATTATGAGTTAATTTTCATCATTGGCTGTATAATTTGAAATAAAAAATTAAATTAAATAAATGATAAGTACGAGGATTAAGTAGTTCGGAACAATTTACTACCTTCAATATCATTTTCTTCATTACAATGAGGACAAATCCACACTTTATCATTCTTTTTTACAGAATTAATGCACTCATGACATACTGCTATATCACAAATGCAGTAATGAGAAGATTCCATTGATGATTCACAATTTTTACCACAGATGTAACAGATAGGAGGGGTTCGGTCTGACATTTTTAAAATAATATCCAATTATATATTATTCTTTATTATACTTTTAATTTTAAGTATTATATTATTTTAATTATTAAATATAATTTTCACTGAATCATGGATAAAATAAGTTCAACAATTCGATTATTAGCTTTATTTAGTATCTTTTTTATTTATAAAGCGATCATGGGAGTAATTGAAGATAATTCAAATGATCTTATTTTATGGTCATTAATTACTATTATTTATTTAATTTCAATAATAATTATGTATTTTGTATTTAGGCGTTGGGAGGAAGAAAGTACTTAGTTTTATTTTTTTTTCTTCAAAAAGTCTGGAAACATTTTATCAATTCCAAGATTCTTTAAAATAGTATCTCTTACATTCATCTGAATTGTTAAATCAGACATTTTCATCATAACCTCCTCAAGAGCTTTTGAAAATGTTTCACTTGCCTCATTAATTGCTTGAGAAGTCATCTTTAAAGATTCTCTTATAGCTAAGTTTGTCTCTTGCAATTCTACTGTTAAATTTTCCATACTTTTCCGCATCTCAGAAATTTCTTCTTTTAATTCTTTAAATCCTGCCATTTTTTTAATAATTATAGTCCTTAATCTAAATAAGTATCTAATATATATTAAAATTAGTAGATATTAATTAAAACTAGGTTTTTTCAAAATTAAATAAAAAAAAGAGGGAAAAAATTAAATTATAAAATGTTAAATCCAAAAATACTTACACCCCAAATCCATAACGTGAATCCTTGAATAAAGCAAAAGATCATTATTACAAAAGCAATTGGGGGCCAAGATAAGAATTTGGAAATTTTCTGTAATGTTCCTATAGAAAACTTAGCCATAAGTCCTACTATAATGGTTACAATAATAAAGATTATTATAAGTATCCATTTTGGGTTTATTACACCAGCAATCACTTGAACAGCCCCATCAGGAACAAGTAAAGCTATGATAAACACTGTAACAGTTCCCGCCAAGAGCCCAATGATACTTGAAAGTGGTAAATCTGAGATCGGTTTAAAAAAAATCGCTATTCCAATAACTATTAAAAATATACTAGTAAAATGATTTGCTGCATTCTCAGTCACATCTCTATATTGAAAACTAGGCGGGATATTTAAAATTAGACTTACCGCACCAGACCATACAACAAATATTCCAAGAATCAAACCTATATATGATAATCCTCTTAGAAATTTTGTAATATTAAATTGTTCTTCCTCAGCCTTTCTTTTTAAGAATGACCCTCTACGTTTTCTTTCATAACCCAACCATGTAATAGCCATTATACCACTTAAGATCATCATTATTGCTGCGGACTCTGCAACCCAATTAAAAAACTCTTTTATTACATCCCAATAATCGAAAAGCAATTAGATCAACTCTTATAAAAATTAAGAATTAATTAACAGATAGGTTATGTTTATAAAAATGTATTGAAAACAAAGTTTAAAATCATAATAATAATCTATTTATTACCTTACTTGTTTTTTAATCTAAAAGAAAATATAAAGTATCCAAAAAATGTCGGAATGGAAAAATAAATTAGAAAATGACAATAATGAATCCTATTCCAGTAAAGTCTCTTGTACTGGTTGAGCTTTTATTGATGGAGTTATAAATGGGATAAAAAACCTTAAAAAACGATATAAAAAAAGAAAACGAATAAATATTAAATCAAAAAGTCTCAAGGAATAGATTATTAAATATGAGAATCTAAGCCTATGAATTCCGCACAGAATTCGAGAACTTAACATTACTACTTATTCTTTTTTATTGAAAATAAGTATAGTCTCTAAAAGCTTTATAGAAAATTAGATTATATAATTAAATTTTAATTATTTATAATCACTACTCTTTTATTTTTTCTTTATTACAGAAAATTAAAAAAAACGAAGTTAATAGAATCATGGAAGATGAAATAGACTATTTAGATCTTGGATTTGATGATGAATGCTATAGTACAAGTTGAGACATGATGAAATTGTGGTATAAAAGAATACAAAAACTACAAGGAATACGTAATGAAAAACTAGAAAATGATAAAGAAATCTCAGAAAATTAAATCAATAAATGTTAGGATTTAATTTTAAGTTCTGCAAGAACTTGGAGATGAGTATAAATTTTTACTTCTATTTTTTTTTAGGTACTCCAGAACCTTCTCCAACTTTTCGATAAATAAATCCCTTTTCTTTTAGCAATTTTTTGTTAAAGATATTTCTACCATCAATAATGATAGGTGTTCTCACTCTTTTTTTTAAATCATCCAGATCAATCTTGTAATATTCACTATGGTTTGTTGCAAAGATAAGAACATCAGCATCATTAACAGCTTCATTAAAATCATCTGTAAGTATTGTAAGTCTATAATCTCTCTCATTAACAAATGGATCATGTGCAATATAGATAATATTATGAGAATGGTATCGTCCCTGTAATACTTTCACGATGTTTTCTGTAGGAGTGTTGCGGGTATCATCAGTATCTGCTTTATAAGAAACGCCTAAAAGAACAATTTTAATATTATCTACTAATTTATGAGCTTCTCTGAATACATCCTCCATTAATTCAACCATATGATTTGGCATATAGTCATTTAGAATTCTAGAATTAGGTATGAGCTTTATTTTCTCTTTGTTTTTCTTTTCTGTATATTTATCATAACCGTATAATAATAACCAGGGATCCTTCGTGAGACAATGGCCTCCTACACCACTACCGGGATAATGCATCATCCTATCATGTCTGTGATTTATAAACTCAACAATATCATATATATTTCTATCGAAATCTTCACATAGTAAAGCCATTTCGTTTGCAAATGCTATATTAACATCTCGATATGAATTTTCAATACATTTAGTTAGTTCGGCAGTAAGAGTGTCTGTTACTTGAAGCTCTTTCTTAACAACCTTTCCGTATAAGAATTTTGCTCTTTCATTGGCTTCCTTACAACCACCTCCAATAACTCTAGGAAAATCGGTGATATATTCTAATAATTTTCCTGGCATAACCCGTTCAAAAGAAAATACAAGATAAAAATCTAGCCCTCTTTTGAGTCCACTACCCTCTTCTAAAATTATTTGTACTATATTATTTGTAGTGCCTGGAGCTACTGTGGATTCAATAATGATTGTAACTCCTTTTTTTAAGTGTTTTGAAATTTTACGAGAAACTTCAATTAATGATTCATACCTAGGGATTTTATTCTCATCAACAGGGGTTTGAACATCTATTAAAATATAATCAGCTTTATTAACAAGTTTGTAATTATCAGTTACTTTAAATTTTCCATTTTTGACTACTCTTGAAATTAATTCATCTAATCCTGGTTCATCTCCTTCAAAAGGATTCTTACCTTGGTTGAGCCAATCAATTTTCCAACCTGATCTTTGTGATCTACGCTGAATTCCAGTAACATAAAAATCATCAACATCAGCCAGTAATACCGCCATGGGAATACCAACATATCCCATCCCTATAACAACGATATTTGTGGTCATTTTCAAATTTTAATTTATTATAGAAATAAAACTTTTCTTATAATTTAAAATAACTCACCATTCAAAAGATTTTATGATAAAAATTGGATTATGTAATGAATTAGAAAAGGATTGATTTATTTAAAATTCAATACAAAGTTTTCATATCTTAAATTTCGCTTTAGATAAAGTGATATGTTCAAAAGATCCCAGAATATGTATTAAAGCCAAGCACTATGAACCCATGGTGCGACTGTATAATTACCTGTCGCAAGGGAATCATCATAATTACCAAAACCTTGAGTTACAATCTTTGTTCCATCAGGTTGCCACTGAGTACATAGATTATACATATATGGGTGCCCCGTAACAAGATCATGAGTTTGTGGCCACCAAGCATATTTTCCCCCAGCACCAAGTCGCGGATTATCACATGTCCACGTTTCCCAGTGATTGATTATTTCTGTTGCGTTTAATGATTGAACAGCTTCAATAGCAGCTTTAAGATGATATATAGCGTCATAAGCTCCAATTGCTATAGAATAAGGTTCATGGTCAAATTCAGAAATATATGCATCCAAAACTGGAATTGTTAACTCCGTCTTATTAGTCCGATGTACAGGTTGTATCATAGTTGCATATGCACATACGCCCTCACTTTCCTCCAAAAACGTATCTAATTATGCTTCTTCGCCAAGGCAGAAAATAAGATATTCATAGTGGTTAAGTTCATATTGTTGCATCATCATAGCATCTTGAAAGAGCCAGCTTGAAGAAATTATGATGTCTGCCCCATCTGACTGAAATGATTCCAAGTAAGTATTCAAATCTGTTTCATTCTCATAGAAATCATACAAGATTGGTTCCATAACATTGATATTACAATCAAAAGTTAACAAATTAATTGGTAAGTAAGTTTGTATCATTTCTACTGTTGATTCTACCCAATAAAGATCTAATCCCAATATTCCAATATCTTTTACTTCATGATTAGGATAAGTGATATTAATATCTAAAATAAAATTAGACAAGATTGAAATCATTTGAGCGTCAATTTCAGTCGAATTGAGAGGTGAACATCTAATAAAATATTTATATCTATCATAATCATCTAAAACATGGTCACATAATATATTTGATGATACACCAGTACCAAGAAAGAGTATCTCAGCATCCATGAAATAATCTCTATACCAAAATACAGATTCCGCCCTCTGACCTCCTATCACAAAATCTGGTTTTTTCTCCTCTATTAATCTCTCTATTTCTTTACCTAAATATATAGAATGACTAATAGATCTCGGAGTGTTTTCATCAGTGTCTAAAGAGTTAATCCCAAAATAATAGGGAGTACCATTAACTGTGATACCCCCTGCTTTGTTAATTTCTTTGACTGATAAATAAGTACCTTTATAATTCGCATCACCTCTGAATTCCCCTCGATCACTAACACAAAGTACTTTAATTATGTGATCTAAGTTGACATTAGATGGTACTCCAGGAGTAGCATAATCAGATTTTTCTTGAGAAATGTAGAAAGTAAAGATCCCTACTCCAATACTAATCCCTATAACTGCTATTGGCAATATTGCAATAATCCTTTTTCTTATAACATCCATTTTTGATACTTTTACTTTTAAGATTTAATGAATTTCTACTTAAAATAATAATAAAGAATTCGGATTTATAAAGCTTTTAATGTTCAATTAAACTAATTCAATATTAGAAATACTTTATGAAAAAAAGAGAATATAGAAAATAAATTATTCTTTTGGTTTCTTTTTATATGATGAACCTTTTACAGCTTTAAATATACTCGCTATTACAGCTCCAGCTATGAATCCACCAACATGAGCAAAATGAGCCGTTTGACCAATGCTAAAGGGGTCCATGATCGATACTATCGCATAAGTTAATTCTGCTATAAAGTATGTTATTATAAAATAACCTGCACTTACTTTTCGCATACCTATTGTTCCAGGAATGTAAAATTTATTGCCTGAATAAAGTATAACATATACCGCCATTAGACCGAATATAGCTCCAGAAGCGCCTAAAGAAGGAATATCTGCCAAAATAGGTCCCCAAACTGGAATAATTAATGTACTCAATGCATGAAGTAAACTCCCAAATAGTCCAGAAAGAAAATAAGTAACTAAATATAACCAATGTCCCATAGCATGCTCACAATTATCAGTTATTACAAAAAAAAACCACATATTCATAAAGATATGTACGATATCACCATGCATAAACATTGAAGTAAAGAGTGTCCATAATTTTTGACCAGCAAAGAATTCAGAAGGAACAAAAGCAGCCTCAATATGCATATTACCTGTTGGGTCTAACATCTGCCAGATAAATACAATAATATTCGCAATTAATATAATTACAGAAAAATATTGTTTAAAAAATGGAATTTTATCACTTTCTGCTTCATATACCAATTTTAATCACGTTTTTTTATTAAAAAAATATAGTATATTACTTTCATATAGAATAGTATTTATTTTTTTTTCAGATAATTAATAAAATCGATATAAAAATTATATTATGCTAAATTAAAAATATCTGATATATTATAATAAGATAAAATTAATGAAAAATTAGAGATATATTAAATTTTCAATTTTTTCTATCTAATATTTCCTTTAATCTTTCTAGGAGTTCCTTACCAGAAAATGGTTTAGTTATATATGCATCAGCACCTAATTTCTTCCCTTTTTGAACATCCTCATTAAAGCTTTTTACAGTAAATAAAACAACAAGAATATCTTTAAATTTTTCATTGTTTTTAACTTCTTCCAGAACACTATAGC
>JBHLQA010000064.1:0-11921 GCA_048885285.1 Candidatus Odinarchaeota archaeon | reverse complement strand
TTGCCCGCTGAACGGGCCTTATCCTGCCTTGAATTTTCGGCTTCGCTCTCACCGCCAATTACTACCGCAGGTTCACCGTTGTATTGCGAAACAGAGACCTGTCCAGCCCCTTCGATTAAAACCAAATTTTTCTCAATTCCATCAGGTACATTTTCATAAATTAATTTACCTTCTTCACAGGGAATTATCCAATCTTGAGTGCCATGAATAATCAATACTGGTTTTTGAAATTGTCTAATTTTTGTATCATTTGAATATTCACTTAATCCCTCAAGAGTAATATCCGGGCCATTAACTCGGAATAATTTTGTCATTATATTATACATACTCGCAAAACCGCTTTCAAATATTATTCCTCTTAAGCTAATTGGATTATGTGCACCTATTTCTGCAGCACATACGCTTCCAAGTGAACGTCCTAACAAAAATACTGAATTATTTAGATTATTAGATGTTATCCATTCATAAAATTTATTATAAATCGGTAAAGCATCCGAAATTAAACTACTATAAATGGGTTCTCCAGTACTAAAACCATATCCTCGAAAATCAACCACTCCTAAATTTACGCCGCAATCAAAAAAAAAGTCCAAGAAATATTGATAATCAGCAGCAATTTCCCCATTTCCATGGAATAATAAAACATTTGGAAGATCGGTTTTATTTAGATAAAAAAGTCCCCCAATAACAATTTTTTTACTAATTTCAAACTTCAATACTTTAATATTTGAATCTATATTAGATGGTTCAGGAATTTTACGAGGGAAAAAGACTTGATTAGAAACTATGGGATTATCAATAAATGATTTTTTTACCATTTTAGAAAACCTCTCATTCTATTTTTAGAAGTTAGTTTATTCTTTATATTTTTTGTAAAGGAGATTTTTTTTACAAAAATGAAATTTTTCAAATAAAATAGACAAAAGATCTAGGTATGGATAAGTCCAATTTTAATAATTAATTTGAGGTTATGAATAATTATGGGAATTATAATGGCAACCTTATGCTACCCAATGAATAATGGAATGGATCTAACAAAAAGATATTTAAAACAATCAAGAGAGATCCCATATATAGCAAAATGGAGAGCGTTTAACACCCCAGTAGGGAAAGATTGAATGTAACAATATCATTTGATCTATACAGAACGAGGGAAACTTGAAGAAGCAGGAATTGAAATAATAAAATATTTTAAACCTATTGGTTTTGAAATTGAAGGTTTTCAAATTCAGATAGAGCATTTAATAGGGGTATCTGATACTTATAAATTGATTCGAATGGAATGGTAAATCCAAATTAATATTAACTCCTTTTTTTTAAACAGTGATTTAGTTTTTATTTTTTCTATAAGACTTAATTTTCAATGAAATAGAGTAGTTCTTCGCATATTTATTTTGCTTTTCCTTGGGCGGCAACAGCTTCAATTGCTTGTGCTATTTGTTCAGCATCACCAAGATAATAATGAGTAATCGGCTTAATATCTTCATCCAATTCATATATTAAGGGAACGCCAGTAGGAATATTTAATTTAACAACTTCTTTATCTGGCATATTATCAAGATATTTAACAAGTGATCGTAAACTATTTCCATGAGCTGAAATCAGGACTCTTTTAGCTGATTTTATCGTTGGGGTAATTGTATTTTGCCAATATGGTAATACTCTATCTACTGTATCTTTTAAACATTCAGTTAAAGGAATCTCATCAGAGGTTAGTTCTGCATATTTCCTTTCATTTCCGGGATATCTCGGATCACTTGTTTTAAGCGCAGGAGGAGGTATGTCGTAACTTCTTCTCCAAATAAGTACTTGTTCTTCTCCAACTTCTTTTGCCATTTCAGATTTAGAAAAACCTTGTAAAGCACCATAATGCCTTTCATTCAATCTCCATGAACGATAAACAGGAATCCACATTAAATCCATTTCATCTAATACAATCCAAAGAGTTTTAATTCCCCTTCTTAGTACTGAGGTATAGGCAATATCAAAAGTATATCCTCCTTCTTTCAATAATTTTGCAGCTTCTTTCGCTTCTTGAATTCCTTTTTCTGAGAGGTCTACATCTGTCCAACCTGTGAATTTATTCTCCTTATTCCAAGTACTCTCCCCATGTCTTAATAGTACTACTTTATACATTTTAAATCATATTCTTAAATTTTTATTCTGGTATTATAATATTATTTTAAAACTTAATATATATCTCTTTACATTTTATCTTTCTATTAAGTAAATTTTATGTTTCAATGGAAATTCATTTTTCTTATTCAAATGATATTTCCAATAGTATAAGAGGAATTTACAAATGATCCATTAAATAAATCTATTTTATTTCTTATGATTTAAAAATTGATTTATATCAAATGAAATTCTTTTACCTGTTCCAACAATTCTTCTCATTGGTTCTTTCTTACTTTCTTCAATAGCTTTTTGAGCTGGTTGATATTTTCGGGCAGGATATCCTATATATATCCATTTAGGATCTAAAATTTGATTAATTTGTGTAACAGTCCATACACCTAGCGTAGCTCCTTGTCCTATTATAGTACCAGGTGAAACAATTGAATTTGCTCCTAATACAACATGATCACCAATAATAACTTTTTTAATTAAAAGATAATCCTCATTATCTATTCTAATTATAACACTCGAAAGAATTTTAGCTCCTTGTCCAATCATAATGTTTTTACCGTAGTCAATGAATTCTACATCACTCCAGCCATCAAACATCGTACTCTTTAAATCCGCTTTAACATCACACATTTTAAAAGCGAAATTAGTTACCCAAGGAAAACAGAAATTATTCCAAATCCAGAAGATATATTTTTTAACAGTAATTCTTATGCAATAAAAAGAATAATCTCTATTCTTTGCATCAATTTTAAAGATACCTTCACGTGGTTTATGTATTAATTTAAGTAGAATTAAGATTAATTTTCCAAGAAGAAGACTAATAATTAAATAGGAGCTCCACCATGCCAATACATCAATAAAAATCAATAAAATTCTCCAATGAAAAAAATTAGAATCCATAGCATAACTAAAAAAAGTCATTACCATTACTGTAGGTAATATAAGGGAAAGAAGGTGTAAAAATAAATAGAGTAAATTTGAAGTAAAAGTCCATCTAAATCCATTTGTAGTGATAGGAATTTTTGCTAAATCAATCATTTTACTTTTTTCTTTAGAAACTTTTACTTGATTATCATTCATAATATATTCCTCCTGTAAATTCCATTATTTCATCTTTATTCAATTTCCTTGCTGGAAATCGACCAAAGATTGTATTTTTCAACAATTTATCATACTTTATAGTAGCAGACATAGGTAATACAGTAGAATTATCTTCCATTTTTAACCCAGGCATTCCTCCATTTGATAAACTGAAAATACAATTATCTCCTAAGTCAACTCCGAAAAAAGTTAGATTTTCTTCCCCATACACTCCATCAACTAAATGATTGGAAATATGTGAAAAAGTACCAATATAACAATTTTTGCCAATATCAATATGGCTATGGAAAAAAGTTTCTTCGAATACCGTACCTTTTCCAACTTTATTAGAACCAATAAATCGTAATTCCCAATTGAGTAGCCAAGGAAAAGGTGAACGAACAAATGCAAATATTGGATATTTAAATAAAAATGATCTAAAATGATAATAATTTAATACATTAGAGGATTCATCAAGATTTCGATCAAAAACTCCTTGAGAAGGTCCTCTTTTATCCGCAATTGTATAGAACCACTTAGTAAATAAAGCTATAAAAAATAAATGAATCAAATAAAGAGAAACAATAATTAAAGGAGTAATAAATGAAATCGCAATATATATGGGATCCAAGAGTAATCTTAAATATAACGTGGTTGAGAATAAATTTGGTATTAAGAATCCAAAAAGAAAGAGAAAAAAGAAAAATCCTGGTAAAATAAAAGAAAAACCAATTATTATCCAGCCTGTAATTACATAGAAGTGAAATGGAACAGAAAGTTCTTTGGTATGAGCTTTTAGTTGCTCTCTATTATATTCCTCAATTCTTTTCTTATCAAAAATAGCTTGTTGATATTGTTCTATCATTCCAAATAGTTCTATGTTCTTCATTTTTTTAGCAGGAGAGCCATGATAAATTGAATTACTTTCTAAACGTTGATTAATTTTTGTCATTGAAATCGTGTCTAGTATTGTATTAGATTCAATTTTGGTTCCCGGCATTACTATTGCATTAACACCAATAATCACATTATCTTCTATGCGGACCTTTTTAATTATTAATTTATCTTTTATGATAATATTAGAAATGATAAAACTACCTTGTCCAACCTTAATATTTTTCCCAAACTCAATGAATTCACAATCAATCCATCCCTTATATAATGAATTTGAAAAAGAGGTTTTCACACCTAATATTTTCAATATTAATATTTCAAGTAAAGGCAAAGATAATTGTCGTGCTAACCATGTAGGCCATTTTCTAACAATAGCCCTTAAACTCCAATAGCAATAATCTTTATCAGTACTATCTCTTAAGAAAGTACCCTCTTTAGGTTTATGTAATAAATTTATGAAGATTAAAAATACCTTCGCAATTATTGCAGCACTTAATATGAGAATTATAATTCCTAAAAAGAAAATCAATGGGAAAAAGATATAAAAAATGAAATTTATTGCAGGGAAAAATTGCCAAAAATACCACAACCATAATAATAGTGGTTGAGCACTTAATGATATAATCAAAAAGTAGATAATTAGATACCTCTTTTTCGCAAGGACATTTGTAGTTCTAGGACCAACTCGAAAAGATGCAGGGATTGATATTTTAAAATCACACTATTTTAATCTTTAATTAGGCAAAAATGTCAGATTTTTAGCAATTTAGAATTATTATAAGAATAATTTTAACCTAATTATTTATTTTTATCTTTTTCATTGATTTGAAACAATTAATAGAGAAAATATTCTACTCTTCAATGCTAAAATCTTTAATCATAGAAATTGTATTATTGATATCTATAGTTATAGCAATAAGTTTTATTTCTTCTTCATCTTCAAATTCAGGATCCATCATAACGAAATAGAATTTATTCCCCTCCATGTCAAAACCAACTTCCATTTCTCCACAATCTTCTGGAATTATCTTTTTAATATCTTCTGGTGCATTTTCTTTTAAGATTTCATAGATTGCATCTTCAATTTTTTTCTGACTTTCTCTAATTTTCTTAATATTTGAGAAATCAAATTGACCCATTGACTCCTGAGCTTTAGAGTTTAAATCATTCCATTCTTGGAACATTTCTTTCAAATTAGGTTGTTTAGGCATAAAAATTTAATAATATTAATTATAATAAAACTTCTTATTATCACAAAAATAAATTATATTGAAGTAATCTAACATACCATAAAAATTAATATAAAAAGGAATGAGATCATGGATATTATACTTCAAAATCCAAAATTAAAAGGAAGAAAAAGTCTTGAAGAATGCATATATGAAAGAGAAAGCATAAGAAATTATAAAGATAATAAGATTGAAATAGAAAAAATTTCACAGATTTTATGGGCAGCTCAAGGGAAAAAGGGAAATAAAAGGACTATACCATCTGCAGGTGCAACTTTTCCTTTAGAAATATATACTATTCTAAGGAATAAAGGATTCTATCATTACAATTTCGAAAAACATATTTTAGAATTAATTAAAGACAGTGATTTAAGTAAAAAACTTTCTGAAGCGTCTTGGAATCAAGAGTTTATTTCTAAAGCTTATCTTAATATAATAATTTGTGCTATTTTTGAAAGGACTACACAAAGATATGGAGAAAGGGGAATTAGATATGTTTTTATTGAAGTGGGACACTGTGCTCAAAATATCCATTTAGAAGCTGTATCGATGGGATTAAGCTCAGTTCCTATAGGTGCTTTTGATGATAATAAAGTAAAAAATCTATTAAATCTAAAAAAGAAAATTGAACCATTATATATTATTCCAATTGGTTATCCAAAATAGAATTATTGTTTTAATAATATGATTGTGCATTAAATTCTGTTTTTTCAATCGAAAAATACATAGCTTTTGATGAAATTGTTGAGATCTCTTTTTGACCCAAATATTTCATACCTATTCTTTCAGCGACTTTCCATGCTTTTGAATTTATTGGATAGAGAAAAATTATTAATCTTTTTAAATTTAATCCTTTAAAAGCAAATTGTATAAGTTTTTTCATAGCCTCAATAGCGTAACCATTGCCTCTATATCTCTGAAGTAGTGTATAGAAGATTTCTGCCTCCTGATATTTTTCTAAGGTTTTCAATCCACAAGACCCAATTATCTGTTCCTCAAGTTTAGAACTAATAATTAGAGCAAGTAAAGGATGATCAGAATTTAAAGAATCAATAATAATTCGAAAAAGTGCTGTTTTATTATAATCGGGTTTAATATTCAAGACAAATTTCAGGTTATAAGACACTTCTTCATCTTCAATAATATTTGAAAAAACCTCAAAATCATCTAGAGTAAATGATCTTAATTTAAGTCTCTTAGTCTCAATTTGATTAGGAAGATTCATGACAAATTTGAATCCATTCAAAACGCGTTATTAAGTTTAAAACTTTTAATAATTTATATAATTTCAAATTATTTACATTTTTTTTTTTAAAAAATGAAAATTAAGTTTCGCGAAGCTAAAAATATAATAACTAAGAGTAATATTCCTTCGATTGATTATGTAATCAATCCTTATATCGGTTGTCAACATGGCTGTATTTATTGTTATGCTGAATTTATGATAAGATTCAGCGGACATAAGGGTGATAAATGGGGACAATTTATAGATATAAAAACTTATGATTTTGATAAGATAAACCCACAGAAATATAACGGAAAACGATTACTTTTAAGCTCGGTTACTGATCCTTATATCCCACTTGAATTAAAATATAAAAATACAAAGAGGATATTACAAAAACTTGTTAGTACCACCGCTCATGTTTCAATATTAACAAAGTCTAAATTTGTTGTAAGGGATATTGAATTATTTAAAAAATTTGATGATTTGGAAGTAGGAATTTCAATTAGTACTTTAGATGAGAATTTTACTAAAGTAATAGAAAAAGGTGCTTCACGACCCATTGAAAGAATAGATGTATTAAGAAAGATGCATGAAAACGGAATAAAAACCTATACATTTATTTCCCCTTTTTTCCCTAGCATAACTAATTATAGAGCTATTATTGATAAAACCTTGAATTATACAGATTCCTATATGTTTGAAAATTTGAATTTCAGACCACATAATATTCCAAGAATTCTGAAAATAATTGAAAATGAATACCCTAAACTTCTAAATCTTTATCATCAATTTAGACAGAATAATAGTTTATGGGAAATAATAGAGACCGAAATTGATGCTTATTGTAAAAACCTAAATCTCGATTATAGGATAGAATTTCATCATGGAGGATTTTCAAAAAGTTAAAAAAGTATTTTCAAATTCATACTATTAATAATAATTTTTTAGTCAAATGCCAAGTAGTATATTATCACATCAAGCACCAGCTCTAATAATAAAGATTAAGTATCCTAAAAAGTTTGATGGAACCGCTTTATGTATTAGTACCATTATTCCTGATATAGATTTAATTCTTAGATTATTCATACCTATAAACTTAAATGGAATTATTTTAAGAGGAATTACTCATAGTCTATTAGGTTTGGTATTAATAACAATGCCTCTAACAGTTATATTAACAATAGTGTTTTGTTCATACTTAGGGCCTTTTTTTGCTAATCTTGCAAAAAAAAATAATATTTTTATTAAACCTTTGAAATTTTTTGGGATTGATGAATGGGATTCCTTAAATAAAAAAAAATATAATAGAAAATTCTTTATTGTCGCATCATATTCTGCTTTAATTGGTGGATTTACTCATCTTTTATTGGATTTACCTGCCCATGGTACTATTGAATTATTTTTTCCATTAATACTACAATCACCTGATTTCCTACTATGCTCTATAGTTGATTTTGGACCAATTTTTATAGGAGAAATCCAAATTGAACGCAATTTAACAGTTTTTCGACTTATATGGATAAGTGAAACCATAATTTTTGGAGTTATTTCACTTTATCTTCTTAGATATATAAAAAAACATGAATTAATTTCAAAATGGTATGAAAAAATATGATTTTATTTTGTAAGATTTGTGTTTAATAAAAAAATTAAACGTGAAGAATAATTGAATAAAATTCTAAAGGTTAAGAAAAAGAATGAAATAATTGCGTATTTATTGTTAATCCTAACAATGGTAATCTGGGGTGGTACCTGGCCAATAGGGCGATGGTTAGTTTCTGAAGAAGTTGGAGGTGAAACCATCCCTCCATTTATGATAGCTGTTATTCGATATTTCTTAGCAGTAATTTGTTTTTTTCTTATCCTCAAATATAAAGAAGACACACTAAATTGGCAATTTACCAAAGAAAATTGGAAAATTTTGACAGTAATGGGATTGCTTTCAGTCACAATTTATCAAGCAGGATATCTTATTGGAGAAATTTTTACAGCTGCGAGTGATGCTAGTATAATGGTTGCTACAAATGCTATTTGGGTTGTAATCTTATCAAGTATATTTTTAAAATCAGAATTTTTTACTTGGAAAAAAGCAATAGGGACTTTATTAGCTTTCATAGCTGTTATTATCGTAGTGGGATTTTCTCCAATCCTAAATGTATCTAATCGAATATTAGGAGATATCTTAGTTTTATTAGCGGCATTTGCCTATGGCTCATATACTGTTATTTCACGATATTTTCTGAACCAGACCAAAAGTAAACCTGAATTCTATCAGCCAAGTTCGATATGGATAATGACTTGGGTATCATTTTTTGGTTTTTTAATAACTATTCCAATAGCTTTAATTATTAGCCCAGAATTCATTAATCCACTTGAATATGTATCAATCCCTTCCCGTGTATGGATAGGAATTGCATACTTAGCATTTTTATCTACAATAGGTGCATATACATTTTATCTAGAAGGTGTGAAACGTTTGAATGCTAGCCGAGCTGCAATATTCCAAACACTAGTACCTTTATTTGGAGTGATTTTTTCTGCGATATTTTTACAAGAAAAATTTGATGTTTTCATATATCCTTTTTCTTTATCTTTAGTAATATTTGGAATTACTCTCGTAAATCTCAAATCTTCAGATAAGAAATGATTCAAAATTAAAAGAAAATAAGAAAATCCATCTAATAAAATTTCTTTAAAAATATAACTATATCATAGAAGAGAATCCATCAACTAACAAATTATTCAAAAATAATTTCTTTTGACTTTTATATAAAATCAACTAAATGTTTTTATATTCTTATTTTTTTCTTAAACAAAGAAGAATGAATAAGAAAAAAGATTATTATCAGCTTTTAGATATTGATAAAGATTCTTCAGAAGAAGAAATTAAGTTTGCTTATAGAAGATTAGCTAAAAAATTCCATCCTGATTTAAATAAATCAGATCCTAAAGCGAAAGAAAAATTTATAGAAATAAAAGAAGCTTATGATACTCTAATAGATCCTTCAAAGCGAAAAATTTATGATCAATTAAAGAATAACCCTCAATCATTTGATTGGACTGATATATTTAGAATTGCAAATTTTAATTTTTTTAGAGAGATATTGATAGAAATCCATAGAAATCGAACTGCTTTTTATAAAAAACCTCCTGAAGGAATGTATATCTAACTTTATCCTACTGATAATAAAAATGATGATATAAATTATCAGAAAAAGGATATGCATATCGTTTATAGAGTTTTCCAGATTATTGTTAAATAAGAAAAAAAAAATTAAAATAAAGAAATGATCATATAATTATGACAGAAACAATTCAAGAAATGGGAAATTGCGAAGAGTGTGGTACAGAAATCAATCTCGCTGAAGCATGGAGGGTAAACGAGAAATATTACTGTCAAAATTGTTTTGAAAAACTGAATCTCTAACTTACTGGATTTAATTAAAAAGATTTCTTATTTTTGATCAATCTTATAAGTTTAACATAAGAATTTCTAATTTTGGATTAATACTTGAATTAAAAAATGATTATTTGATTTGTTTTTAGTATTTTATTTATAATAACGGTTTAGAATCCTCATGATTTATAAAACATAACTTAAAAATATCCTTTTATTCAGGAATAATAATCGAATGATCTTCCTTTATTCGATCCAACACAATTTCAGTTTTAACTTCTTCAACTCCAGGGAGGTTGCGGAGCTTTTCAATAAGCCCCATTGAATCTTGATGATTCATACATTTTGCCATAATAAATAAAGGATATTCACCAGTAACTACATAGGCGTATTTAATTTTCTCCATTTTTTCAATCTTAGCTTTTACTTCTTCTAAAGGATATGACGCATTAACTCTTAATGAAGCCATAACCATCTCTCGATATCCTAATTCTCTACAATCTATTAATGCAACATACTTTTTGATGTAGTCTTTCTCAAGACGTTGTAGCCGGCTTCTTACAGCCGTTTGACTTTTGCCAACAATATGAGATATCTCTTTTATAGTTATTTTAGCATCATTTTGGAGAAGTTCTAAAATCCGCCTATCAATATCATTTATATTTTCTATAGTCATTTAAAAAATCATCCTTTCTCAAAATTTTGAACTAAACTCATCCATATTAAATAATTAATAGTCTTTAAAGTATATAATTTTTTTCACTATTTTAAGTTTGATCTTTAGATTTTTTAGCTATTTTTACCTTGAATTTATAGAAAGAAAAACTATAATTTATATATGAAATTGCATTTTTAACTATTAAAGTAATTATATATAGATTATTGTAATAGTAAAAAAATAAAAAATAGAAAAAAAAACTAAAAAAAGTGAAAAAAATGGCAGTTCATACATTTGATTATACTGGCTTAAAATGTCCGATGCCGGTTTTAAAAACTAAAAAGGAATTAAGAAATTTAGCTTCTGGTGAGGTTATAGAAGTAATTGCTGATGATGTCGGTGCTAAAAAGGATATACCGGCGTTAGTTAATAAATCCGGTGATGAATTAGTAGAAATTAGAGAAAATAATGGAAATATTATATTTGTAATAAAGAAAGTATAAATTTCAAAGATTAGAGGTTCTGGAAAACTATGACAACATATACTTTCTTTATAAGCACTGAACCTTATAAATTTGAAGCTATAGATTCATTGATTGAAATAGGAAAAGCAGTCTTAAAAAAAGGGAATTCAATACGAGGTATTTTTTTCTTTGGAACAGGTGTATATAATCTTAAGAGGGATATAAGCTGTGGTACTTCAATTAGAAATATTCCAAGTAAAATCCAACAATTTTGTAGAGAAAATAATATTCCTGTAGCTGGCTGTAGCACTTGGATTAGTATTACAGGATTAAAAGAACCAGAATTTATTGAAGGGGCAACTGAAGAAGGTTTAGGTGATTTTTCAAATTGGGTTATTGAATCAGATAAATTAATTGTATTTGGAGCTGGAGGTTAAGAAAGATGGTCGAATCAATTTTAATAATAAGTGATCAATCCCCAGTTGGAAAGAATTTTGCTGCAGAAGCAATTAGAATTGGTTCTGGATTTGTAGCACTTGGAGAATATATAGATTGTAAAATTGTCTTTATGGGAGATGCGGTTTATTTATTCAATAAAAATGCATCTCCTGAAATTGTGGGAATGGATTCAGTTGATGAAATTCTTGAAATGGCAGAATTATCTGATTTAGAAGTATATATAATTGACTCAGCTCTAAATAACGCAGGCTTAACAAAAGAGGACTTAGTAGAATATGAATGCATGAAGATTATTACTATTGATGATCTAGTAGATTTAATAGAAAAAATGGATGTATGTCTTAGATATTAGGAGGAGAAAAATAATATGACAGATAATCTT
>JBHLQA010000063.1:0-11941 GCA_048885285.1 Candidatus Odinarchaeota archaeon | reverse complement strand
TAAAAATAACATAAAAAATACAGTAATTCGAGTAGGAAGAAAATTCGAAAAATCATCTAACTTAGCGGAGGCATATCCTATATTTATATTCTCTGGATCTTTATAACCAACAATACTATCTCCAGTGTTAATAATACGAAATAAATATGCACTTGGTATTCCTAAAAATAACCATAGAAAGCTGTGAGATAAAAACAAATAAATTGAAATTCCTATTAAGTTTCCAAATAGATAAAACCAGATGACGCTAATTGCTGAATCTGTAGAACTTTCTGCAATTACTTCCACACATGCAGAAATAATATGGATTTCATCCAATTCAGCGGTATCTCTCCTTACGATATATGATAATTTTTTTCTAGCATCGTTTAAATCTTCTTTAATTAACGCTTCATAAATAGGTTTAGTTACTGTGCCTAAATACTTGATAGCAAAAGACCATTTCAACAAAAATCCAGTGATGATGCTAAATAGAATCACCATTATTAGTTCCAATACCAGATTATTTTGAAATTTAAATAAATTCAAAAAGTTCCATAATAAATGTTGTATTAAGTAAATGATACCACCAAAAAGAAGAAATGTAATAATTATAAGTAAAAATCCACTTAATTTATCTCTTCCATTCTTTCCAGTCCATAATACTTTTTTAAGCTTGTTAATTGTCTTTCCAATTAATTGAACGGGATGATATTTTTTTTCTGGATCTCCCATAGTTAAGTCAAATAGTAATGCTATTATTAAAATTAGGGGGGGGATAATTATCAAATATTTAGAGTAATCCAGAGAGGTCATAATTATGATTCAATTCCCATTATTTTTAATATTTCATCAATGTCAACATTAGATTCTACTATTTGAGCAAGTTTTTCTAAATTTTCATTTATTTTATTGTTGAATTCATATTTCTTATTTGAATTTGACTTAAGGTCTTTTTTTTTCAACAATAGATCAATTAATTTGTTTCTAAAACCATCATTTTCAAATAAACCATGAATAAAAGTGCCTATTATAGTTTGTGAATGGTTTGTGATTCCAATTGAAGGCGAAATATTGTCATTAGTCTTTTCTAATGAATTAAATATTGACTTAATAGGAGAATGAAAAATGACCTCACCCATATGAATTTCATATCCTTTGATAATCTCACCTTTGAAATTGGCTAATCCTGTTATTTTTACTATGACTTGCTTTGTTATTTTTTGGTATTCCTTAAATATTGTCGAAATGGGTAATAATTTAAGTCCATCATAGTTTTCATCAAATTCTCCCTCTATACTATGATCAATTATCTTCTCTCCAAGCATTTGATATCCACCACAAATACCTATAATTAAAACACCTTTCTCTTGGTAAGTTTTCAATAATGATTCAAAACCCCCAACTTTTAACCAATTTAGATCTGAAACAGTGTTTTTTGTACCAGGCAAGATTATCAGATCAGGCTCCTTTATTTGGCTAGGATACTCTATATAAGATAAATTCACATCTGGATGCCAACTTAAGGGTTCAAAATCAGTAAAATTTGAGATTTTAGGAAATTTAATGATAAATATGTTTATTTTTCCACCTTGATTAGTATCTTTTATTCCCAGTGAATCTTCAGATGGTAAATATAGATTATTAATGTAAGGTATCACACCAAGACATTTTTTTTTTACAAAATTCTCAATTTTTTGTATTCCTGGTATAAGAAGTTCTATATCTCCTCTAAACTTGTTTATAACAAATCCATGTATTAAATCTTTTTCGTTTGGTTTTAATAACTCTAAAGTCCCATAAATCGAGGCAAAAACACCTCCCCTATCAATATCTGCAATTAAGAGTACAGGAGATTGGACGAGATTTGCCACAAACATATTTGCTATTTCTCGATCATTAAGATTTATTTCTGCGGGGCTTCCAGCACCTTCAATAACAACTATCTCGTTGTTTTCCATTAAAAATGAAATCGATCTTTTAATTGCTGGAATTAACTCTATAATGATAGAATCATAATACTCACCTACTTCATAATCAATATATGGATTACCCATAAGAATGATCTGTGATTTATTATTACCTTTTGGCTTGAGAAGAATTGGATTATGTTCCACAATCGGTTCTATCTTTGCTGCTAATGCTTGTATAACTTGAGATCTTGCAATTTCTTTGCCGTTTGAGGTGACAAATGAGTTTAGGGACATATTCTGAGATTTGAATGGAGCTACTTTAAAGCCCCTATTTCGGAAAATTCGACACAAAGCTACTGCAAAAAGAGTTTTTCCTGCATCAGAAGCAGTACCTTGTATCATTATTGTTTTTGCTGTCATTTTAATATGATACTTTTTTTTTTATTATTTTTTTTCTTAGCTTCAAAAGTTTTTCTCTAGAAATAGAGGAAAATTCAGTTTGGAAATCGCATAATCCCTTGAGAATTTCTTGGGCATTATCTTTCAAATGAGGAAAAACGCAGTCTACACATGACCATACTTTTTTACCTGATTTTTCGCTTATGATATATCGTCCACCAGTAGATTCATCTTCGCAAGGGTAAAAAGGACAATAACAGAAAGTGCAATCTTCTAAATCTTCGTGACAAGGGAAAAACTTACATAATTTATTTATACCTAATAATTCTTTTTTTATCAAGAAGATGTTTATGAGATTTTTTCCTTTTTTATGCATTGGAAAACCTTGTTGATTTTATCTTAAAATTAATTGCATATTGATGATAGAGCATCTATCAGCTTATTATTTTGTTGCCTTGATTTTATTGCGATTCGTATATAAAATTCGTCTAAACCCTCATAATTCGAACAATCTCTAATCAATATGTTATTTTTAAGCAATTTATTTTTTAGATTTTTAGAGGATAATTCTAGATATTTTGTATTAATTAAAAGATAATTTGTAGAAGAAGGAAAAATTTTAATGCCTTTTATATTGCTTAACTTACTTATCATATATTCTCTTTCTTTTTGATAAAATTCTTGGCTTGTT
Source organism: Candidatus Odinarchaeota archaeon (assembly GCA_048885285.1). GTDB lineage: Archaea > Asgardarchaeota > Lokiarchaeia > Sigyniarchaeales > SOKP01 > Loki-b32. Next base: position 8,959 of record JBHLQA010000063.1, on the reverse strand, counting down.
TTAATAAACTCTTTAGACTCAATTAATTTTTCTGCTAATTTTTGAGCAATAATATTGACTGGCCATGATACTTGAGCTTTTTTTAAAAACTCAATAATCTCAATATTACTCACTCCAAATCCTATTCTTAATCCTGGTATACCAAAAAATTTTGTAAATGAACGTGCTATAAATAAATTTGGGTGATTATCTATTTTGGTGATTAAAGAATTTTTTTCTCCTGTAAATTCTATGAAAGCTTCATCTAAAAACACTAAAATATTCTTTTCATTTGCTTGAAGTATAAAATCTTCAAGAAGTTTTCTATCATCCAAATATCCATTAGGATTATTCGGACTACAAATAAAAACACATTTCAATTTTTTTGAGAGTTTTTTTTTAAGTATGTTTAAATCGAGCTTAAAATTATTATCTTTCTCTCGAAAGACATTGAGTATTCTCCCTCCATATTTCTTAACAACCCATTCATATTCAGAAAAGGTAGGTTGATAAATTAATACTTTATTGTTTTTTTTAATAAAAGTAAGTACAAATATATCAATTAATTCAGTTGAACCATTACTTACTATGAAATTTTCAGGCTTTAATTTATTTTGAAAATAAGAGCTCAATATTTTTTTTAAGTGACTCGAATCAGAATCAGGATATTTGGAAATTTGATTTAAAGCATCATTAATGATATCATTATAGTTTTTTAAAGCGAATAAATGATTTATATTTGTACTGAAATCTATTAATTTATTTTTATCAATATTTAATTTATATATTTCCCCACCATGAGATTTCTTCTTAAGATTTAGGAGATTTTTATTAACTAGTTTGTCAAGTTTTAAAATTTACTCACCAATTTCTTTTTGAATTGTAGGGATAAGTTCTTCAATATTATTTATAACTTTAACACTTTTCTTTTTAATTAATTGGTTATAAATAGAAGTTGCTATTCCATTTGTATAATCTCTCTCCTCTATTGTATTCTTCTCTATTACAATGATTTTATTGTCAATATTAGTTAATGCTTCAAGGTTACGTAAGTTTCCTTTTCCAAATGGAATATTCGCTAATATTATAATATCAACTTCTTTCAATTTTTCTATTAATTCCTCATAAGATTTCTCGGAGATTGGAGAAAATGGTCCTTCAGTTATAGTCTTGAATCCAAAATCTTCAGCAAGCTTAAGATCATCATCAAAAATGTTAACAACACCTACTGAAACATTAAAATTCCTTAGTTTAGATAAAAAGTTGACCATTGAACCACCACCTGAAATTATATGAACCTTGAGTCTATTATCCATGGTTTTTTTTGTTATTTCTTCCGATTTAAGATTAATATTATTAAAAGGGATAATATAAACGGAATTTGTATATTGATTTTCTCTTATCATAACGTCAATACCATATACATTATGAATATTATCTTTTGTCAAAACCGATTTTGCATCACCGAAATCCACGACTCTCCCCTCATTTATCAAAATAAGTTTATCACAATATTGGGCAGCAATATTTAGATCATGAAGCACAATTATAACGATTAATCCTTTTTCGACATAATCTTTGAACAATTTCATGAATTCAAGTGTAAAATTAATATCTAAATGGGTCGTTGGTTCATCCAATAATAAAATCTTTGTTTTTTGAGCAATCGCTCTAGCTATAATTACTTTTTGTTGTTCTCCACCACTTAATTGATTAAAACTCCTTTTTTCTAATTTTTTTAATCCCAATTGTTCTATAACCTCATCAACGATTTTTTTATCTTCTTCAGATTCTACAGAAAAACGATTGATGTGAGCATATCGTCCCATCTTTATAATTTCACGTACTTTATAATCAAATTCAATGTAATTTGTTTGATTTACCATAGCCAAATGTTTAGCTATTTCTCGAATAGTAAAATTCTTTATATTAATATCATCGATGTAGATTTGCCCATAATTTTGTTTGAGAATACCACTTAATAATTTTATTAAAGTTGTTTTTCCTGAACCATTTGGACCAATAATTCCATATAAATGACCACTCTCAAACTTTAAACTTATATCATTAATTATTTGTTGTAATTTATACTTAAATCGAAGATCTTTACAAGAAATCAAAATTTTTTGACGCCTCTATATATTTTACAAATCATTTAATTATAGTAATTCTCCTGATTTTTTTTTTTTAATAATTAAATATACAAAAAATGGACCACCAAGTAAGGATGTTAATATTCCTACAGGAAGTTCTAAAGGAGAAAATATAGTTCTCGCAACTAAATCAGACCATATTAATAATAAACTGCCACCAAGTGCTGAAAACACCAATAATTTCTTATTATCACTTCCAATTATCCATCTCATTATATGAGGGACAACCAATCCGACAAAACCTATACTACCGCAAAAAGCAACGGTTGTTGACGTTAATAAGGTCATCAATATTAACATTACTCGCTTTGAAAGCTCAACATTTACCCCAAGTGATTGTGCTGTAGAATCCCCTAAAACCATCGCATTTAGATCCCTCATATAGAAAAAGAGAATAACAAATCCATTTATTAGAATGACAAAAATTAGAAAAAATTCAGACCAAGTAGTACCCCAAAAGCTTCCCATAAGATAAATCATTACAAAATGAGAATGCTCTTCTGTGAAATACAATATAAAACTCGTAAAAGCTGAAAAGAAATATGAAAGTGCAATCCCTGATAAAAGAAGAGCAGTCATAGACAAATGATATCTAGTTTTAGAAAGATAATAAATTATTAAAACCGTAATACAAGAAAATAAAAAAGATACTAATGGTAAAGTAAAAATACTTAATAGCCCAGATATTCCTAATACGATGCTTAGAGCTGTTCCAAATCCTGCAGACGATGATATTCCTATAATGTAGGGATCTACTATGGGATTTCTAAAAAGACCTTGAGCAACAACCCCAGAGATTCCAAGCATCATTCCGACTCCCACTGACATTAATACTCTTGGTAAGCGCAAATAGAGAATAATATTCTCCTCGCCAGGAGTCCATGTTTTATCAATATCAAATCCAACCGCATTTAGAATAATACCATTAATCTTACCAATATTTATTGAAATACTCCCTATAGATACAGCTAATAATATACTAATTAATAAGCTAAATAAAATAAAAAAAAAAAAGAAAATTAAAAAAAAGAATTTTTTATCTTTTACCATTATTTTATTCTGGTTGTTTAATTTTGTTATAGATTTCTTTATGTAAATAACATTGGATAAAGATATGTTGTCATATTTTCTAAAGCATCAATAATTCGAGGTCCCGGTCTTAAATATATATCATCAAAACATTCATAGACTCTGTTATGTATACATGCGTCTACTACATTATATCCAGTTCTATCACATACAGCTTGCGAATACCAAGGTGCACTATGTTCAGTGATGAATATAACATCTGGATCACCATCTATAATTGCTTCATGACTTATAGTTGGATATTCAAGATTTATATTTCCAAAAATGTTAATTGCCCCAGCTTTCAATATCATATCGTTGATATATGATTTTTCTCCAACTACCATGGGAGTTTCCCAAATCTCGAAATAACAGTCAACAATCTGACTATAATTCAATGTAGTTGTTTTATTTGTAATTAATTCCATATCAAACAACATATTCTCCATTATATCAATACCATTTTGCCGAACATTTACTAAATTGCCAATTTTTCCCATATTTTCGATAATTTCATCCAATGTATCAGCAAGAATGATAACAATAGGGTATCCTTGCGATTCAAGTTGAGCAACTTTTTCCGCATTCCAAGAAGCAGCAATAATGAGATCTGGGTTTAAAGAAGACATTACTTCAAGATTAGGTGTTGAAAAACCCCCGATACTTGTGATATTTGTAGCTTCTACAGGATAGTTACAATAATCTGTAACTCCAACTAATTTCTCTTCCGCTTCCAGAGCAAAGATCGTTTCTGTTATTGAGGGTGCCATTGATACAATCCTTTGAGGATTATTTGGAACATAAACTTCTCTATTCATGGAGTCAATAAATAAATAAGTATTTGGTGATGCATTACTTAAATTTATTAAACTTAGAGTTAACATACCTAATCCAAATGCACTTCCAACAGAAATTATTATTATAGCAATTGATAATGTTTTTTTTTTTTCCATTTAAATCATTTTTTACTTAAATATATGATTATTCAAATAAATTAGTGTTTGATTAGGATAGTTTTCCTAATCTCTCTTAGTATACTATCATTAAAGAACCAAACCATTTAAAGATATGGAAACTTATCCTATGGAATTTAGACCGCTAATCCTGAAATACTAACTCTAGAAAGCAAGTAAAATCTATTAATTGAATTAATGAAACTAAAGTTCAAGAAGCTAACCCATTGACTAATATTATTATTTCAAATTTAAGGATATTTCATAAGCGTTTAATTAAGGTAATATATTTTAAAAGTTGTTGATATATCATACTAACATTTTTTCCAAACTTACGATTAAGATCTCCTTAATTAGTCCTAATATCTGCTTAGAATGATCATAGTTTTGATTAATTGAGAGTTCTGGAACTTTATCAAGTTTTAAATCATCAAACATATCGTAAGTGAGTAATTTAATAATTGAAATTATGTTTTGTACTTTTATTATCCGCCAATTAATCAGATCAGACAAGTGAATAAATAATACCAATGAAATAATGAGCTTTTCACTTGTACTATTAATTTTTATCATTTTTTGAATGTTCTTTTTTGACAAATTCTTAAATTTAGATGATTTCATTAATTCTCTCAAAATTTCTTTCTCATTTATTCCATATCTCTTTGATAAAATAAAGAAAGCAAATCTATTTTGCGCTGTAATTTTTTCTTGTTTGAATAGCGCTTGTCTAAGAGCTTCTTTAACTGCATTCGCAATTAACTCACCTAGTAGTGAATGCTTTCCCGAATTAGTGAGAATATAATTAGAATCATGATTACTGATTACTATACAACCATCAGTTCCAGTTCCAGTAGCAATTTGATTTGAATAAAGACTACCTATTTGTAATTCTTGAAGTAATGCTGATTTTGCTTCAGTTACTGTGATTAAAGCATTTGTTAACGCTCCCATAGATAGATTAGCATTAATTTCAAGGATAATGTTAATTGTTGCATGATCTTGCAATGGTTCTTCTAAATACATCTCATCAAAAGAAGCTGGATCTCCAGCTCTACACGCATTCCCGCCTACTCCTGCAGTTACAATTGCTAGTACCGCAGTGTCATTTTTATGTTTAATGCTTATTCCAAAATTCTTAATATCAGCACAAGTACTTAATCCTGTAGTATAATTAGGATTTAGCCCAAGATTAATTGCAATATTTCTAAGATGTTCTTGATATGTACTCTTTTTTATGATATAATGTTTTGTTGATTCCTCTTTACCATCAAAATTGAAAACAGCTTTAATATTATCTCGAGTACCTCCATTCAATAAGGAAGTACTGAGAACATTTCTTTTCCCATTTAATTTAAGAATGAACGCATTCTTTTTAATTAATAAATCATCACCAAGGATGGTTTTCATTTTATTTTCCAATTTAATAACCTCTTAAAACAAATCATTAAGTAAAAAAATTAAACATAAAAAATATTTATTAGGAAAGCTATCCTAGAAAAATTGTTATAAATGCAAGAAATTTTAGCTATAAATAATAAAAAAAAAGCAAATAAGAACATAGAAAATTTAATAGGAAAAAATCCCCTTTTTCTATGCATAATTGCAAATACAGAGACGGGAAAAATACCAGGAATATCTGCTGCAGGAGCAAATCCAGAATTAACGGATTATACCCCAGCTGCGGATATGGAATATTTATATTTTAAAAAATGTAAATCAATAGAGAAAGTACCAATATCTCCTGATGGTATTCCCACACCAGCATTAATAACTAAAGCAGCTTTGGATTTATCTTCTATATCAATGATTCCAGTGATTGGAGGATTAAATATATATCCTAAAACACCCTATATTGAATTTGGAGGCCAGAGTGGAGGAGACATTTCTAATGCGAAAGCTGTAAAGAATGTTGAAGAAGTATTTAAATTATCTCAAAAATTTGGAGAAGAACTCAGAAAATTTATTGATTATGTCATTTTAGGAGAGAGTGTAGCTGGTGGTACCACAACCGCATTAGGAGTCCTAACTGCCCTTGGATTTGATGTAAAGAATAAGATTAGTAGTAGTTTGGCAGTAAATCCAACTAATTTGAAAAGTCAAATAGTTGAAAAAGGTTTAAAAGCATGTAATGCAAACCCCGGGGACTTTAAGGAATCTCCTTTGAGTGCAATAGAAAATTTAGGAGATCCCATGCAACCCGTATTATCAGGGATAGCAATCGGAGCTGCTAAACATATCCCTGTTTTACTTGCAGGAGGTACACAAATGGCGGCTATTCTTGGAATAATTAATTCCTTAAATTCAAGAGTAATAAATAATATTATGATTGGAACTACTAAATGGATTATAAACGATAAATCCTCAGATATAGTTGGAATTATCAATCAAATCTGTCCAAATATTCCAATATTGGCTGCAAACTTTAATTTCAATAATATGAAATATAAAGGTTTAAAAACGTATGAAAATGAAATGGTTAAAGAAGGTGTAGGAGCTGGAGGAGTTACAATCGCAGCTTTGTTAAAAAAACATGGAGAAATATCTTTAAAGAAGATCACTCAAAGAATTGAGTTAGATTATTCTAAAATTATTTAATTACATCTTTCTATTTACATATTATTTAAGTTTAATGAATTTTATCTACTATATATTTGATCTCGACAATTGTTTGCTGCATTTCATTGATTCTGAGAAATATTTTTATATATTATTTACCGAAACTCTTAAAAATTTTATAAATTTTATACCAAAAAGGGATGAGATGAGAAAAGCTTGGAATTCTCTGGATCTAAACCATTACATTCAAAAAAAATGGAGTATTAAAAATCCTGATAATTTTTGGTTATATTTTAAAACTCTTGACATATTAAAAAGACAAGAATTAATTGATAATGGAAACATTTACTTTGATAAAATTGGGCTCAAAATAATCCGTAAATTAAAAAAAAAAAAAAAAAAATTGCTTTAGTAACTAACTCACCAAATTATATAATTCAAATATTAGAACAAAACTTTAATATTAGTAATTATTTTGATGAAATTTTAAGTATAGACTATGAAGAAGCTCCCTTAATGGCTAAACCTTCTTCAAACGGAATTGAATTTGTTTTGAGGGAATTATGTGCCTTTGAATTTGAAATATGTAAATTTAAAGCCATAATGATAGGAGATTCAGAGATAGATATTATCGCAGCTAAAAAAGCGGGAATTTTTTCTTGTTTATTGATTAATAAAAATAATAGAAAAATCGATTATCAAAAATGGAAAGAAAAACCAAATTATATTATAAATAACTTCTATGGGCTACTTGATATATAAAATATTTTTTTAATAGAAACCTATGCAAGAACAGTTGTTAATTTGATAATATTCAAGTTTTTAGAGTATTCTTTTCTCATTAGTCATTGGATAAATGATTCTTATGGAGAATTTTCTAAAATGGATATATAAAGTTTAAATTGATATCTTCTCCATTTTTACTTTTTTAATAACTTCATAAGTTCTATGTAATAATTCATATCCGACTTCAGGGGGGGTCCAACCCGATAATCCACAATCAGGACCAATAAATTTTAACCTGTCTCCGTAATGATTAAGAGCTGTAATTAAATTTTTTTGTATTTTTTCCTTTGGATCGATTAAATTCATTTTACCTTCAAAAGTTTTTATTTCCTCATAGGTTTTTCCTGAATCTAGCGTTTCAGCGATAATACTATCAATATTTGTCCGTACAATTCCAACTCGAATAAATTTATCGTTCCTTTCCAAATCTTTCTTAGGTAGCTTATTATTAGGATCAGAGGCGTATTCACAAGTAAGAACATCAATATTTTTTGATTTCATGCAGATACTGGCTTGACTTAAGCTATGAAGATGAATTTGAATAGTAGCATTAATGTTTTCTAAAGATTTATCAAAAATAGTCACAATCTCATCATTGGAAGTGTTAATTAGGTCAATGTATCCAAAAGAGGGTTCATCAATGGATATAACAGGTGTTTTTATATATTTAGTATCGCATAGAGCATTTTTAAGAAACGAATTGATTGATTTGGCAATATTTAACGCAATATCTAAATAAAGTGTAAAACTATGTTTTTTCACATATAATTCAATAGGACCAGTAACACATAATTTTATATTCAAGGGTGAATTGGTTCTTTCGTAGTATTCTTTAGCATATTTTTTTATTACAAACATTTCTGGTATAATTGCTTTACTTGAGTCAATTAAATCGGGTTGAGTTTCATATTCAGAAATAGGTTTTAAAAATTGATTATACATATCCATGTGTTGTGGGTAATTTATAATTTCTACTCCCGCGTTAAGTTTTTGCTGAAAGGATTGCAAAACAGGATGATGAAAATAATTAAGAATTCCTCTATTTTCGAAAATGTTTTCATTTCTAGTTAAACCATTATAGGCAATCCAATAAAATTTATTGAAGACATCTCTTTCGATATATTCTGGTAAAGGAAAACTTCCTACATCATCATATTGTGGAAAATCTTTCACTTGGTATACCTCTGAAATTTATTAGTTCTTATAACAGAATGTATTTTAAAAATTGAATAATTAAATTTATCGAAAATTATAATAGTTATTATTTTTTTCATAGATAACTTTTATTTTATTCATATATTTATGTTGATTTAATTTTTTTCTCAAGTCTAATGTCTTATCACACAGATATCACTTCCTTCAATTAACATCGTACGCACATTTCAACGTATGAGACCACTTCAAATCACGAGGAGCTCACCTGATCACGATGATTTGGTCGAGCTCTATAGAAAGGAAGGAAAT
>JBHLQA010000062.1:0-11985 GCA_048885285.1 Candidatus Odinarchaeota archaeon | reverse complement strand
TTGATTCTCTGACAATCGTACCACCACCACTGATAATTAATGCCCCGTAAAAACATAAATCAACTAGATTAGGTAAATATCGTGTAATAATTATATTTTCCTCTTTATTAAGATCCTTTAATTCTTTTATAAGAAATTGTTCTTGTTTATTTGAACGAACTAAAATCAAATATTTATAGTTTGGAAACTCTCTAAAAATTGAAGGTAAAAACTTAATTATCTGAGTCTCTTCGGGTTTTACTTTTCCTGTTAGATATGAGGCATGAGAGGGTTCAGTTCTCATGATTAAGAATTTGCCTTTCTCTAAATTAAGTTTATTAAGAATATCAGGATTAGGAAAATATTCTGAAAGCCATGCAATCTCATCTAGACCATTATATCTAATTATCTTTTCTGGATCAGCATGAAGTTGTATAAAAAGCTCCCTTGGTATGCATTCAGGAGTAATAATATTATCTATGAATGGATGGATCAATTTACATACAGCTATATTTCTTGGTTCATCATTCATCCCTATAGATGGTATCTTCAATCCATAAGCAATTCTTGTACCTTCCACAGAGAGAAATGTAACAAAGTAATCTGGTGAAAATTCATTAATTATAGGAAAGAGTTGATTTAAGCGATCTATATATGACCTTAATTTTTCTTCTAATTTTTCACCACCATGCTGACCAATTTTCCTATACCTTACCTCAGAATTGTCTAAAATTTGATAAGTAGAATCATAATCTCGAGCTGTAATTAATAGTTTTATATCCTCGTTTTCAAACTTTTTTATTAATGAATTAAACATAACAGCAGTTTTGGGTTGTTCAATATCAATCCAAATTCTTTTTCCAGAAAGACTCATAGTAAGCACTTTAATGAGTAGTATGTTTTAATTTTTTTTATAAGTGGAAATATCATTTACAGAAAATTTGACAATTTGGACTTTTAATGATTTGAATAGTAGAGATTTTATATAAGAGGAAGTTATTTCTGGCAAATACAAGGTTTCGAATTGCACTTAATGCATTTACCAGGATATTTTTTTGATAAAGCAGTTTCAAGATCAATTTCCAATAAATTTGCTAGGGAAATTGTCCAAGCAATAATATCCGCTAATTCTTCTGAGGCATTTTGTCTACTTAAAACCTTATTTCTTAATATTCGAGCAAATTCCCCAATCTCCTCGATCAACCAAATAAAAGTGGTATCAATGCCTCTTTTTAGATCTCGCTTGAAATAAAGCTCTTTAATTAAATTTTGAAATTCTGAGATTTTCATATAAACTATATTTTCAGCTGTTATATTTTTTTTATTGATAAAATAATCCCCATATTATCCTCCACCAGGTGTGAATAACCATGAAAAAACTCCAAGCCAAGCTAAAATTACGATTAGGATCAAAGTAATAGATAAAATGACTGTAGTTATAGGCCCTATTTTAATCCCAACTGAGCTATCCTGGAAGAATCTCATCAATCCTGCTCCTGCCATAGGCATTGGAGAGCTACCACTTCGTCTCTTTCTACGTCTTGATTGAGTTGTACGAGAAGACATAACTAAAATTAGTACTAAAATATATAATAATTATATTTTAAGATAATTACTATAAGCATTTAAAATTTTATTTTGGAATTTAGTGCAGAATATAGAAAATTTTTTTATCTTGTTTTAATTATTTTTTGATAATTCTAAGAAGAACTTATTATAATATGTTGAAAAAAGTAAGAATACCATTAATTCTTGTATTTTTTTTAATATTTCTAGTTAGTGTTTCATTTCTTCCACATCTATTTAATTTCAATTATAATGTAAAAAATAATGAAATAGATCAACCAAAATATTCCGCAAGTTTAGAAGGAGCAGAGAATATCGTGGTTACCAATCTTTTTAGAAACGTTACCCTAAGTGGTTATGGTTCCACATCATTTGAAGACTCTTTATCATTCACAAATTTCAATAATAATCCTATCAACTCAATTTTTGTTGGAATCCCCTTATCTCAATCAGACGAATTAATTTTTTATAAGACTACAGGAGAGGATGGAAATACTTTACTTACCGAACGTTCCTATATGATAGTGAAAGATTATGAAATGATTGCAATATACTTTGACTCCCCCTTATTACCTCAACAAACAAAAACTATTAAATTTTTTCATCAATATAAAAATCTTATTTTATATTCTCAAATAGATAAACAATATCTTATCTATAACGGGTTCGTATTTCCAGTCTTGCCATACAGAGCAGAAGGAGAGATAATAGCTCACTATTACGTACCAGAAGGATCCGAAGATATAGATGGTGGTTGGGGTTATGAAATGCCCATTCCTTCACATTATGTGTCTTATGAATTAGCTTATCTTGAAATACCAATTGGAGATTTGATATTAATACCATATATGGAAAATTTGAATTATTCAAAGCAGATTACCATACAATTTTCTCACCAGGAATATTCAAATATACAAATCAAAGAACTTAACAGAGAGATTTACTTTTCACCATGGGGGATAATGAGAATTACCGATGATATTACAATTGAAAATTTTGGTACCATTGCTTTTGGATCTGTCTTGCTTGATATACCGTCTAATGCTAAGAATGTAATTGCATCAGATGACTTAGGAGAATTAATATTCAGTTCAAAAAACAAAAATGAAATGAAGGAGTTAACAATCGGTTTCTCAGCAACTCGTGTCGTTTTGATACCTAATTCCACTTATAACTTTAAAGTCGAATATGACTTACCCTTTGAGGATTACTATTCTGTCAATTGGGATAAAGGATCAATTCAGCTTGATATTTTATTAACAAAATTTGAATATCTTGGAAGAGATCAAACAACTACAATTATTATCGATGGTTGCAATGCTATTAATTATATAACTAACCCTCCAAAATCCATAGAAGAATCACGGGGTACTACTATATTAACATATGAATCGGATTATATTGCCCCTTTTGAAATTAAATTAATTCAATTTACCTTTGTAATTGATTTCTTCAACTTATTTCTAAGACCAATAGTCTTTATGCTTTTAATATCTTTTATTGCATCGATTTACGTTTTATTTGTTAAATCAAGAAAGGAAAGCAGGGATAAATCTGTTTTAAAAAAGGAATTATTCCCAGTTAATGAAATACGGGAATTTTGCTCTTTGTATGAAGAAAAAAATGCATTATTCTTAGAAATCAGACAAGCAGAAGAAAATAAAAGAAGAAAAAAAATTTCTAAAAATAACTATAGAAAAATTTTGGATAAAAACACATCAAAAATAGATGAAATACAAAGAGAATTAAAGCCCTTTAAGAAAAGCTTAACAGAAACAAACATCAATTTTGAAAATATTATAAAAAAATTAGATCTTCTCGAAGCAGAGCAAACCAGTGTTAAAGATAGCTTAAATCTTTTAGAATCCCGATATAAAAGAGGAAGATTACCTTCTAGAGCGGCTTATCTTAAATTATCTGATGATTTCAAAAAAAGAAGTAAAAAAATTGAAAGAAATATTGATAAATTAATTCAACAATTAAGGAGTTACCTACTTTAAAATATCGATCTTGTGGAAAAATTTATGAAACCATGGTTATTTGATATATTAGCATGTCCCATTGATAAATTTTTTCCATTAAAATTATACATTTTTTCTTTTGAAACGAAATCTGAAGAATTTAATGTATTTCTCGATATCTATTTAAAGAGAGATTTAACCTATATAAATAAAGAAAAAGTAATTGAAGTTTCTAAAAAAAAAGATGCAATGTGTATAAAAGATAATATAACTATTGAATATTATCCTATAAAATCTTATCTTGAATTGATTATTTCAAGCATTAATGAATTAGAGAACATCTTTAACAACACTAAAAATACAAAAAGTAAAAAATGTTTAAATTTAATAAAGACAGAGATTAAACAAAAGATTACAGAATTTTTAAATAAGAATGATTTTAGCAACCTTAATGATATTTTACCTGAATTATACTTTCTAAATAAAATAAAAGTAGAAACTGAAATTGAATCCGGTTTATTATTTTGTGATAAATGTAGTCGTTGGTATCCAATAATAGATACTATACCACAAATGCTTCCAGATAAATATAGAGATAAAAATAAAGAAATTAATTTCCTTAAAATCAATAAAAATTTATTAGATGAAGAATTCTTTTTTCAAAATTTAAAACCATTTAATTTATAAAAAAAAAGCCCGGTGGTGTAGTGGCCAAGCATTTGGGGCCTTGAACCCCGCGACCACGGTTCGAATATTATCAAGTATGCTTGTTAATTGAAATTCCGTGCCGGGCTATTTTTATATAAAGAAAAGGGGAAATGCTAAAATATAACATTAATCTTAGTAAATAAAAATATCCCGCAAGTACCATGACTCTTATTACAGAGCTAAATTGGAATTTTTTAGAAATTCTTTATTTAATAATAATTTTCATAATTGGGTTTCTAATTACTTATAAAATCCTCCCTTTAATAATTAAATTCATGAAAAAGAAAGGTCATGTGGGGTATGATATACATAAAAACGCTCAACCTGAAATTGCTGAATCTGGTGGAATAGTTTTAGTAATTGGTTTTACACTTGTTTCAATATTCTTAATATTATTTTTTCCAGAAATATCTTATGAGACTCTCATCTTTCTTTTAACTGTTGTTATTGCGGGAGTCATAGGATTCATAGATGACCTAATAAAATTAAAATCGAGATATAAAATTATCCTTTCAATAATTTGTGGTAGCCCTCTTTTTCTTGCAAATATTTTAGGTTTTGTAACAATCTCTTCACCCACAATACCATTTTTAGATAAAACCAGACTAACTTTCATTTATCCACTTATGATACCTGTAATTATAGCTGTTTTTGTAAATAGTATAAATATGTTAGAAGGCTATAATGGAGAAGGTTCTGGAACTTGTTTAATTATAGTATCATTTCTGTTTATTTGTGGGCTATTATGGAATTCAGCTGAAGCCGTGTTTTTTACTATTCCTGTTATAGCAATATTAATCCCATTTTTTATTTTTAATAAATATCCTGCAAAAATCTTCCCTGGAGATGTAGGAACTCTAAGTATGGGAGCAATGATCGCTTGCATTATGCTTTTTAGTTCCCTTGAAGTTGCTACGTTTTGTGCTCTTCTGACTCAGATTATTAATAGTTTCTATGTTATTAATTCTGTTCGCGGATTTTTTGAAAGTAGTGATATTCATGAAGAAAAAAGTGATATTATATTACTTAAAGATGATCGAATACAAGCATCAGATAAAAGAGATGCTGCTTTAACCCTACCTAGGCTAATATTAGCGAAAGGGCCATTAACAGAACCAGAGTTAGTAAAAAATATTTTCGCTATTTCAATGAGCTGTGGATTTTTTTCTATTCTCTCAATATTTTTTTTGCTTGTTTCCACAGGAAATCTTGAATTTATTGTATTTGTGATTTCCATTATTATAATTTCTATTCCTACCTTTTATATATTATATAGATTTCCCAGAATTAGAGGAGTAATTATACAAATGATAATTTTACTTGTTTCGCTAATATTTTTTCTATATATTATTAAAATCTTTATTATGCCTTTACCATTTGATGATATTAGTATTTTTATATTTGAAATACCAATTAATATTTTACTTTCTTTTCTCTTACTTGCTCCTGGATTAGTAGTTTGGTATATTCTAACTATTAGATATTTTTGGATAGTAATTGAGAAAATGAAAAAGAATAAGGAATAGATATAAAGATAAAAGATTTTCTCTATTTTTTCTAAAAAAATTAATTAAATCTATTATTTATTATCAAAATAACAATAAAGAGAAAAATGAGGTAAAATAGTTGAAAAAATTTTTCAGAACTACCTTATTTATTTTATATATTTTTATATCGATTGTATTATCTATTTTTTTGAATATATCATTTTTTCATTTTAATTGGACAAGACTTATAGTAGATTGGAGTTTCTTAATAACAATTTTCTTATATTTATTAACAATTGAAGAATTTTATCACTGGGTTCAAAACAATGAAAGAAGTGAAATGAGTGATATAATTATAATAGCATTTTTCTTTTTCCTTATTTTTTTCTTTTCTAAGGATTTTTTAACTTCTTTAATGGGAGCATTTTCCATTTATCTGTGGATTGGAATTTTTGAATTACGAGAATATCCAATATTAAATAAAATATTAATTATTTCTTTAGTGACTTATAATATAATATTTTTTGCGGGTATTATTTCTTTCTATCAAGATAATCCTTTTTTTATAAATACAGCTTTTGCATTTTCATTCTGGATTATATTGATTATGGGATTTATCTTATTTGGAAGAAAATATTTAATTGTATGGAGATTTATGAGTCCAGAATATCTAACACTATTTTTATATATAATTGCTTGGTTAGCAGTTGCTATTCTTAATCAATATACGCCACTCAACTTCATAAGTAATAAATCCTTGATTTTTAATCAATTTTCGATTATCGACTTTTTTATGAATGTATATTTTATCCTAATCTGTGTGAATTGGATAATATATTTTGTTTCTGGTTCAATTCTAGATAAAATACTTGGAATCAAGAGAGTAAAAGATAGTACTATTTTGAAAAAAGTAAAGAAAGTAAAAGACGATATTGGAATTAAAACTAAAGTGAAAGTAGGTTTTGGACAATACCCCATTTTAAATGCCATGGCTTATGGTTCTTTTCTTGATAAAAGAATTGCAATTATTGCTGAGGATATGAATCAAATTCCAAATGATGAATTAAATGGTATTTTGGCTCATGAATTGGCACACACAAAAGGAAACCACACTTTAATTTTAACATTTATTACAACTGGAGATTTAATTGTTAGAATGCTTTTAGGTATCCCTGCCACATTATACGATTATACTTTTGGAAATCCTCGGATTCCTATGATTCTTTTCATTTTTTTGAATTTAGTAATATATATCCTTCTTTTTATATTTGTAAGAATTTTAGAAGGAAAGGCTGATTTAAAAGCGAAACAAGCGGGATATGCTGATGAACTAGTTAAAGCACTTTATAATTTAGAAAGCTTCTATGCTACTGGAAGAGAAATAGGATTGAATACTATGTTACTATGCGAAGAAAAGATAACAAAAGATAATCAACTATTAGATTATATGAATACAGCCATTTATTTACATCGTTCTATGATTAAACCATCAAGAGGTGCCCTCATTTCAAATTTTATAAATTCTCATCCACCAAGTTATCATAGAATTGCAGGATTATTAAGTGATGACTTAAAACCTAGCAAACAAGCAATCCTTCCTTTTGTTTGTTTGAGAAAAACTAAACAAAAAGAATATGCTAGAAAATTTGAAATTGCAAGAGTGAAATTTAAATTGATAGCAAATGAAAAATTTAAAGAATTTTTTAGAATTGACGATATTTCTTCACTAATGGTCAAACTTAAAAGGTATGAATTATATAAATTTGATGTTCAGAAAGATTATATTTTTCGGAATCTAATTACAGATGAATTAATTCTTGGAAAATTAGACAATATTGAATTTGTTGATGATATTTCTGATCCAGTCCAATTTATAATAATTAAAAAAAAAAATAAAAATGTCTGTCGTTTAAATTCAGCAAATTATTTGCGTATTCGATATGATTTGGACGCACAATATTTCTTACAGAAAGATCAACCCTTAACTTTAACTGATGTTGTAATTTCCAATAAAAGCAAAAAACCTTACTATCTTTTCATGGAAAATGATGTCACTGAAATCCAAAAGTCAATTTTAAAGACACATTTGCCAATTTCAAGTGTTCAGATCGAATCTTTGAAAAATCAAGAGGTTTTTTTAAAATCACAAGGAACCTTAAAAAGAGTTAAATGCACAAATATAATTAAAGCAGATAATTTAGACAATTTTCAAATTGAATTACATAATAAAGAGAATACAGATAAAGAATTAATAAAATACAATTTCAATCAATTAATAATTCGACCTAAAAGAATTTATTTGAATATTAGCAGAAAAACTAATTTTCGAGAATCTGAAGTAGAAATAATTAAATGGTTATCCACTAACAAAATTCAATCTTTTATTCACCTTAAGAAACCTGTGAATAATATAGAAATTGGGTATATTCAGAATATTGAAGGCAATTTTAAAAAAAATTATAAAAACCCTTCAATCAATAACAATAAGAATGGTAATCTTTTATTAATAATAAATAATATTTTTGGAAAGGAAGAAAAAATTCCTTATAAACAAATAGAAGCAATCTATTTTGAATATGATAATAGTGCTGAAATACAAATTAAATCAGCAACAAGCTTCACTAGTCGGCTAGGATATAAAATATTAAAGAAGTTCAAACCTGAAAGAACAATTATGACTTAAAAAAATTTAATATGAATGTGTCTTTCAAAAATTTAATTATGGCAAGTAAAATTAAAAGCATTATTCGACTTCTACGTATTCGGCAGTATTATAAAAACTTCATGATTTTTGTTGGGATTTTTTTCAGTCTTAGATTATTTGATATCTCCCTCTATCTTCCCCTCTTAATTGGTTTTGCCTTGCTATGTTCAGCTTCATCTTTCAATTATATTGTCAATGATATTCGAGATATTGAAAATGACAAGAAGCATCCAGAGAAAATAAGGAAGAAACCTCTTGCCTCCGGAGATCTTTCAATTTCTTTTGCCGTGTTAGTTTTAATTATATTAATTATATTTATAGTGGTAAGTTTGATCTTTATTATTCCAAAGAACTCTACTGTAGGGCTAACAATCATGATAGTCTTCATAATCGCTACAGGTCAATTGTATAATCATGTTTTAAAAAACTATGCTTTTATAGACATAATAATCTTGTCTACGGGATATTTGTGGAGAGCTATCACCGGCTGTATAATTATTGGAGAATCTATTTCTGGATGGTTATATTTTGCAATTTTTGAGATTGCCCTATTCTTAAGTATTGCGAAAAGAAAAGGTGATTTAGAATTACTTGGAAAAGAAAAAGCCATTGAACATAAAAAAGTATATGATCAATACTCCCAAAAATTGTTAGATCAATTTTATGTAATGATAGCAGTCTCCATTTTTATGACTTATTCTCTTTATCTCATCTTTAAATTTAATTTGTTTATTCCAGAAGAAGCAAACCTCAATGAGCTGTTTGTTGTCCTCACAATACCAATTTCACTATATATAATTATGAGATTTATGTATCTTACCTCTGCTAAGCCAGAAATCGCTCGTAGTATGGAAAAAGCATTTCTAGATAAAGGATTGATTATTGCTAGCTTAATTATGTTTATTATTCTCCTTTTATCTTTTTATCTTGAAGAAATTGTTGAAATGCTAAACTTCTAAAGGAGAACCCATTTTTTTCCCATTATATTTTTTTTTTTATTGAAAATTAAAAATCAATTATGATTTGGGAAAATAATTAAACAATAATGAAAAAACTTATAAACTTAACAAATTTAAAAAAAACGTAGTAAATTATCTACAAAAAATTAATAAATTAATACTAAAATTTTATAGTGATTTTAATATGGAAATGGAAAAGAAAAATATAGCTATTATAATTTTAGCAGTCTTCTTAGTCACTTCTGCTATTGGAAATATAATTCTTGCAATTCCCACAGCTACAAAAAAGGTTAAGGGTACTGATAATGTAATATTTGGTACCCAAGTTGCTCCAAGACGAATGGATCCCCAAAATTCTTATGATTCAGGTAGTTCAGACGTAGTTACTCAATGGGCAGAGCAATTATATGATTTCAATGCAAGTGATCCTGACTTCAAATTACAACCCACATTAGCAACTGCACTCCCAGTATTAGATTTATCTAACCCTGATCAACCTCTTGTAAATATTACACTACGACAAAATGTTACATTTCATGATGGCATGCCTTTTAATGCATCATGTGTAAAATGGAGTTTTGACAGACTAAATCACTTCTTAAATTATTCTGGTAACTCCTATTTACCAGCTCCCTTTAACGTTCCAGTAGCTGAAAGAACACTTTTACGGGGGCTATACTCTTTCGGAGGTAAACCCATTATAAATGAAACAATTGTAGTTAGTGAATTCCAAGTGACATTAAAACTTAATATCCCAAAAGCCTCGATATTTGTTCTTCTTGCATTTGCTGGATCCAGTATTTTGTCTCCCCATTCAACACCTGCAAATCGATTCCTTGATTATGGTTTAAAAGATATACCTATAGGAACTGGTCCATATAAGTTTGCTAGTTATAGAACTGATATTGAGCTCCGGCTTGAAGCTTTTGATGATTATTGGGGTTTAACTGATCCTAAATATGATCTCAAAACTGAATTTATCACTTTTGCGATATACTCAGATGATATTACAATGTGTGAGGCTTTATTAGCTGGAGATATTGATATAATAGATGCTCCTAATCCTACATATCTAGATACATTTGAAGAGGATTCAGATATAGTACTACTACGAGGAGGACCAAATATAAACACAGAATATGTAGCTATGAATCCATTGAGAGTTAATTTAACATGGAGAAAAGCAATTTCTTATGCTATTGACTATGAATATGTCGTAGAAGTAGTAATGGAGAATCAAGCTTATAGGTTGGCGTCACCAATTCCAACAGGAATATGGGCTGCAAATTATTCTTTAAATTACCCAACATTTAACGTTTCTCTTGCGAGGACAATTATTAATAATGACTTGGGAACATCATATGATATTAATGATGATACTCTTTGGGCTGGTTTAAATCTTGGATCCTTTCATATGGTAGTTCAAGACGATAGCGATGAACGTCAAAAATATACTGATTATGTTTGTAATGTGGTAGGTCCACGGATAGGACTCGACATAGTAAGATATACAACCACTTTCGAAGAATTAGTATATGAAGGTATTGTATATGGGCATGATCATCCAACAGAAGAAATCTGGCCTGGTGTTTACATGGATCTATGGGCTATTGGATGGGCACCTGATTACTTAGATCCTGAAAATTATGTAAATGAATTCTGGAGCTCTGAATCCGCTCTAAATGTCGGATATAATAACACATACTTAGACGAATTATTAGATAATGCATCCATAGCGCTCCCTGCTGACGGTCCTGTGAGAGAAGCTATGTATGACGAAATCCAAACCATACTTATTGAGCAAGACTTTGCTTTCGCATGGTTATTCACTGGAAGGAACAATGATGCATGGCTTAAAGGACTAAATGGTTGGATGGGTTGGGCAGATAATTTGCAGGAAATTGGTAGTTTAGACCTGACTCGTCTATATTATTAGGTAGGCAGATGTAATACAGAAATAAAAATTATATAATTTTTTTTTTTTTAACAAATATTAATATTTTTATGTGAAATAATAATTTAAAAATTAAGCAGTTATATTTCAATCCTTCAAAAATGATTTAGCTCCAAATAGATCTTATTCTAATATTGTCCATATAGATCTTTTTAAAGATACTATTTTCCCTTTACCAAAAAAAAAATATGCTAAATGAATAATTTTCTTTTTTTATGTTTACTTATTTTTAACTATTATAGTTAGGAAGAACTATTAGTGTATATAATCAAGTTTAATATTAATTTTCACTATATTTAAGAAATCTAATTGAGTATTCCAAGAAAAAAAATAAAGAGAAAATCTTTAGGGAGTCATATATGAAAAAAATACAGTTTATTATGATAAACTAATTATTATTTAATTAAATATAATAACTTAAGGAAGAAATTTTATATGCTTATTTAGAAAACTCCTAAATTCCACAATCCTATAAATTAAGAACCTGAAATAGCAGAAAAATTATAATAATGAAAATTTAATAATTACTGTAATTTAATAATGTATTTTATTAACAACAAGGTTCTTCACAAATAGAATTGAAGTATATTGAGGGATTCTATAAGAAAAGAAGAATGTTATAAATAAAGATATAAGATAGATACTGTCTAGAAACATTAAATAGAAG
>JBHLQA010000061.1:0-11999 GCA_048885285.1 Candidatus Odinarchaeota archaeon | reverse complement strand
AATATAAACGATTTGGTTATTGAAATTTTCTAAAAAATTTATTAAATCCCTTTTATTTTTCTAAACATCTAGTAGATGGAAAATAAAATGTTTAGACATGTCTGTAATAAATTTTGAATTTCGAAATGAAGTATTAAAACATAATGCTTCTTTAAGTTACTGCTATCAGTGTAGTACTTGTAGTGGTGGTTGCCCTGTTGCTCTGCTAACTCAAGGAGGATATAATCCTAGGAAAATTATAGAAGAAGCAATTTTAGGATTGCAAGATAAATTAGTACAGAAGCAAGAGCCAAATCCTTGGCTTTGTTCGACATGTCAGACATGTGTTGAGCTGTGTCCTCAAAAGGTTGAGATAACTGAAATTTTAACATTAATCAAAAATGAATGTTTCAATATAGGTAATGTTCCTGAGGCTTTTATTTCACAAGGAAGGGCAGTTTTAGAAAATGGAGTTGCACTTCCCTACTCAAAAGCGATTCTTACCAGACGGGAGAAATTGGGGCTTCCTTCTATAAAAACAGCGCCTATTGATGAAATAAAGAAAATGCTACGAGAGACAAAATTTGAAAATCATATTCCAAAGGAGTGAGTAAAAAGTATGTCATACGATTTATTTTTAGGGTGTGTAATACCTGCAAGACTTCCATTCTTAGAGGCATCTTCAAGAAAAGTATTCGAAAAGCTTGGAATTAAATTGAACGATGTTGATGGATTTAGTTGTTGTCCTGATCCTACAGGAATAGAATTAATAGATCATAAAACTTGGTTGGCATTAGGAGCGAGAAATTTAAGTTTATCAAATAATAATGGAGGAATCATCTCTTTTTGTTCGGGTTGTGTTGAGACTCTAAAAGGAGTTAATTATTATATAAACAAGGATCCCGAGGCAAAAAATGAAGTAAATAAAGTTTTAAAGAACATTGGCAAAAAGTATGAGGGTAAGACAAAAGTAAAGCATTTTGCGGAGGTTCTTTATGAAAATCTTGATAAAGTAAGGGAGAATGTAGTACATCCTTTAACTGGATTTAGAGTGGCGGTTCATTATGGGTGCCATTATCTAAGACCTTCAGAAATTATTAATTGGGATGATCCTTTTGAACCAACAACAATAGATGAGATTGTGAAGGCATTAGGAGCAGATTCTATAGATTATGAATTGAAAATGGACTGTTGTGGAAATCCACTTGAAAAATCGGATAAAGAATTATCATTGCAGATGATAAATAACAAATTCGAATCAATTCAAGAAGCGGGAGCTAATTGTGTGACTCTAGTCTGTCCTGCATGCTTTCAGCAATTTGATTTTAATCAAAAGGAATTGAGTAAAGAAAGAGAGATTCCTTATAATTTTCCTGTTTTTTATCTTTCAGAATTAGTAGCACTCGCATTTGGGTTTAAGTCCGAAGAATTAGGGTTTAATTTTCATCGAATTCGACCTAGCGAGTTATTAGAAAGATTTTAACATTGAAAAAAAGTATAAATTAAGTTTATAAAAATAAAAAAAAGATTTGATAGAGCGATGGGATTAGCAGAAGTAAAGACATTTGAAAATTTACAAAATGATGTGATCTCAGCTAATAGATGTTGTGCGTGCGGTGCATGCATAGCATATTGCGAGAATCAAGCATTTAATGTTATTGAAATGGATAATTATACTCCAAAGTTCAAAACTGATAAAAGTGTCGAAAATTGTAAGGAATGTGGGTATTGTTATTATATTTGTCCGCAAACGGAACCTTTATTGGACAGATTAAAAGATATACACTTAGTTAAAGATGAACTAGGAAATATAATTGATATTTTTGCAGCTAAGACCACAAATAAACAGATTGAAAAAGTTGGACAAGATGGTGGAATTGTATCAACTATTTTAACCTATTTATTTGATACAAATAATATTGATGCTGCGGTAGTATCAGAGTATGATGAGGATTTTAAACCTATACCCAAGATAATATACCATAAAGATGATTTGGTGAAATCAGCGGGTACTCGGTATTCGATTTCATCTAATATTTTACCATTAAAAGATTTAAATCAAGTCGCAGAAGAGATTATTTCTCAAAAGAAACGAATTTATGATAGTGATCAATTACGACTTGCATTTATTGGGACACCATGCCAGTGTAGAGCTATTAGTAAGATGAAACTTTTGAATATTAAGCCAGCACATGTTATTAGTATAGTAATTAGTCTTTTTTGTTTTGAAAATTTTGATTATGATAAATTGATGGATACATTAAAGTCAAAATCTGAAATTAATCCTTCAGACATTAAAAAAACAAATATTAAGAAGAACTTTTTTGTTACCTCGAAAGATGATACTGTTAAGGAAATAAATATTAAGGATCTTGATGGTGCTGTAAGGAATCATTGTCATGAATGTGATGAATTTGTAGGAAGATATTCAGATCTTAGCATTGGATCCTCTGGAGCTCCTACAGGTTATTCAATGATTCTTACCCGAACTGAAAAGGGACGAAGTTTAATAGATTCATTACTTGCCACGGGTTATATCGAACGCTATATTATTCCAGCAGATCAAATTTCAGAATGGCAACCTAAAAAAATCAATTGGTTAAAAAAAATGACTTCATTAAAGGTAAAGAAATAATAAAAGGTGAAATAAGTGGCTAAAAATTCTAAAAGTGTTCTAATCATAGGAGCGGGTATCGCAGGTATTCAGGCTGCTTTAGATTTAGGAGATATGGGAATAAATGTGTATTTAATTGAAAAAAATCCTGTGATTGGAGGAAAAATGGCACAATTGGACAAAACTTTTCCTACTTTAGATTGTTCAATTTGTATTTTAGCACCCAAATTATCAGAATGCTATAGGCACCCAAATATTACTCTGCATACACTTTCAGAAGTGAGTAATGTTGAGGGGACCAGAGGAAATTTTACCGTGAATGTCTTTAAACGAGCACGTTATGTAAAAGAAGATGCATGTACTAATTGTGGCGATTGCGCTTCAATTTGCCCTGTGAGAGGTGTACCAAATTATTTTGATGCTAATTTGAAAAATATGGCTGCAGCATATATTCCATTTCCTTCAGCAGTTCCCCCAGTGCATATAATTGATAAAAATTCGTGTGTTTATTTAAATTATGGAATTTGTGGATTATGCGCTAAGAATTGTGGAGCTGAGGCAATAGATTTCTCACAGAAAGATGAAACGATAAAGATTGATAATGTTGGTAGTATAATTGTTGCTCCTGGATATGGTTTATTAGAAGATGTCAGTCCGCTTACGAGATATGGCTATGGAAAATATAAAAACGTTGTGACCGCCTTAGAATTCGAGCGATTAATTTGTGCTTCTGGTCCATTGGAAGGGCATTTAAAAAGGCTTTCTGATGGGAACGAACCTAAGAAGCTTGCCTTTCTGCAATGTATAGGATCCCGTTCTGATAGAGATCAGAAATATTGTTCTTCTATATGTTGCATGTATACAACAAAAGCGGCAATGATTGCCTATGAACATAATAATGATTTAGAATCATATGTGTTTTATATTGATATGAGGGCAGGAGGAAAAGGATTTCAAAATTTTCTCCGTAGAGGAGCAAATGAATATGATATTAAATATATTAAAAGTAAAATATCTCATATTGAGGTTGACGAGGAAGAGAGTCCTATTATAACATATGAAGATTATGATACATCTGAAATAAAGCAGATGAAAGTAGATTTTGTAATCTTAGCAACCTGTATTATTCCATCCTCCGGGATTGAAAAGTTAGCAGATATATTAGGAATTGAATTAAATGATTATAAATTTATAAAAACGGATCCATTTTTACCGGTAGAAACGAGTGTGGAAGGTATCTTCACATGTGGTTGTGCTCGGGAACCGATGGATATCCCTCGCTCTGTTGCTGAGGCTAGTGGAGCAGCAGCACGAGCAGCGGAAGTAATTAAAGGAGGTTAAAACGATTATGAGTGAAAAAAAAGAGGAAGATGTTCGAGTTGGAGTATTCGTTTGTAGTTGTGGTTCAAATATCGGAGGATTAATAGACGTTAAAGAAGTGGCAGAATATGCTAAGACTCTACCCAATGTTGTATTTACTCAAGATAATTTATATACTTGCTCAGAAACAGGATTAGCCCAAATCAAAAAAGGAGTAACTGAAAATAATTTAAATCGGGTAGTTGTTGCTTCATGCACTCCGAGAACTCATGAACCTCTCTTTCGTGAAACTATCAAAGATGTGGGCCTTAATGAATATCTTTTTCAGTTTGTAAATATTCGAGATCAATGCACCTGGGTTCATATGAAATATCCTAAAGAAGCTCTTGAAAAAGCGAAAGAAGTAATTCGAATGGGGGTTGCAAAAGCATCTAAATTGGAAGCTCTTGAAAAAATTGTGGTTGATGCAACTCCTACTGCTATGGTCATAGGAGGTGGTGTCTCAGGAATAACCTCTGCTCTTAGTCTCGCCAATCAAGGATTTGAGACTCATTTAGTAGAAAAAGATGCTCAATTAGGAGGAAAATTGAATGTTTTGAATAAATTATTTCCTACAGGACAAGATGCAAGTGAACTTTTAGAAAGCTTAAAAGAAAGGCTTAAAAATAATTCGAATTTAACTGTATATACTTCCGCAAAAGTGACTAATATTGGAGGATTTGTAGGAAATTATGAAGTAGAAGTCCAACAAAATAGTAAAACTACTAATTTAACGATAGGGGTCATCATTGTTGCTGTTGGAGCGTCTTTACTAACACCAACCGGAAAATTTGGTTATGATGGAAAGAAAAGAATCACCCAATATGAATTAGAAGAAAAACTTAAGAATAATAACATTAACGCTAACAATATTGTAATGATACAATGTGTAGGAGCTCGTAATGATGAAAGAAAATACTGTTCCAACGTCTGTTGCATGAGCGCCCTGAAAAATGCTTTATTACTTAAAGAAAAAAATCCTAATGCTAATATCTCAATTTTATTTAGAGATTTATATACTCCTGGTACTTATTATGAAGAATATTATAGAAGAGCAAGGGAAGCAGGAGTAATATTTCTGAGTTATAAACTCGAAAAGGAACCTATTGTAGAGGAAAATACCATAAAAGTATATAATGAATATATTGGAGAAGAAATAAGTGTACCCTACGATTTATTAGTATTATCTACACCATTGATTGCAAATGATGATAATAAAGAGCTTGCTCAAATGCTTAAGGTACCGTTAGAAGAAAATAAATTCTTTTTAGAAGCTCATGTAAAACTAAGACCTATGGACTTTGCAACTGATGGTGTTTTTATATGTGGTGCCGCAAAATGGCCAGTAGATATTACAGAATCAATAGCTCAAGGATATGCTGCAGCAGGAAGAGCGAGTACAATTATATCCCATAATACAATCGAAGTAGAGGGAGCAACATCATTCCTTCCTGAATATAATAGAGATTTATGTACTGGATGCGAAGTGTGTATTAATGTTTGTCCCTATAAAGCAATAAGTAAGAATGAAGATGATGAGATTGTAATTACTCAAGTACTTTGTAAAGGATGCGGAGTTTGTGGAGCTACTTGTACTAATCATGCTATAATAATAAGGCATTTTACGGATGAGCAAATTCTATCTGAAATATATGCATTTGGAGGTAGTTAAAATTATGGATTTCGAACCGAAAATATTAGGATTTTTATGTAATTGGTGTTCTTATGCAGGAGCAGATTTAGCGGGAGTTAGCAGAATGCAATATCCCCCTAATATACGAGTAATAAGGGTTATGTGTAGTGGTCGAGTAGATCCCCAATTTATTTTTGAAGCACTTCGAATTGGTGCTGATGGAGTTATTGTTTTAGGATGCCATTTAGGGGATTGCCATTATCTAGAAGGGAATTATGAGGCTGAGAAAAAATTTGATATGGTGAAACGATTCCTAAAACTTATTAATTTTGATGATAGAGTAAGATTGGATTGGGTTTCTGCTTCTGAAGGTGCCAGATATGCTCAAGTTATTACAGAATTTACAGATCATATTAAAAAACTAGGACCATCTCCAATAGGAGGAGATAATCCTGATAAAAAAATACTTAATAATTTAAAGGCTATTGAAGATGCTGCTGCAGGTGATCGAATGAGAGCACTTGTAGGAAGGGAAAGAAAGATTACAGAACAAGAAAATGTATATGGAGAACAAGTCAACTTGGACAAATTTAACAAAATTTTTGATTCAGCTTTAGTGGAAGAATATGAACGACATAGAATTTTACTTTCATTAGAAGAAGATAGTAAATCTGTAAAAAGTTTAGCTGCTGAATTAGAAATCGATCCAAGTGTAGTATTAGAACATATTGTATGTTTAAAGAGTCGAGGTCAAATTGACTTCGGAGAATTTATGGGAATTACTCCAATGTTTTTTAAAATGTAAGGAGAGGAAAAATGGAAAAAGTAGGAGCTGTAATGGTTGTTGGTGCTGGAATAGGGGGATCCCAATCAGCGCTTGATTTAGGTGATTCAGGCTATAAAGTATACTTAATTGAATCTAGCACAAGTATTGGGGGTGTCATGGCCCAATTGGATAAAACTTTTCCCACAAATGACTGTGCAATGTGCATTGTCAGCCCTAAGTTGGTAGAAACAGGTAGACATCAGAACATTGATTTGAGCATTAATTGCGAAATTCTTGATGTTTCGGGAGAAGCTGGCAATTTTACTGTAAAAGTAAAGAAGAATTCACTCTATATTAATCCAGATATATGTACAGGTTGTGGAGTATGTGGTCGTAATTGTCCAGTTGAGGCAATTGATTTATTCAATGAAGGATTAGCAAAATATCATGCAACTTCTGTGAAATATCCTCAAGCAGTACCACTAGTATATGCAATTAATAAGGAATATTGTATAGGATGTGGAATATGTGCTGGGGTGTGTAAAGCTAAAGCAGTTGAGTATGATCGAGATGATGAGATTGTTGATATCAATGTGGGGGCTATAATTTTAGCACCTGGATTTGATGAATTTGTTCCTCCAGCAGCTAATAAGTATGGTTATGGGAAATATAAAAATGTTGTTACGAGTATTGAATTTGAACGTATCTTATCTGCTTCAGGACCTTATGCTGGAAAAGTGCTTAGACCTTCTGATGGTGATATACCTGAAAAAGTTGCTTTTCTTCAGTGTATAGGGTCTCGAGACTATACAGGAGAAGGACAGCCTTATTGTTCTTCAGTATGTTGCATGTATACTGCTAAAGAGGCTGTAATCGCCCATGAACATCAACATGAAGTAAAACCTACCATTTTTAGTATGGATATTAGAGCTTATGGAAAAGATTTTGATAAATATATTATTAAAGCTCAAGAAGAATATGGAGTTCGTTATATTAGAAGTAGAATATCTTCTGTAACTGAAGTCCCTGAGACAAAGGATTTAAAACTTCGCTATGAGACGGAGGATGGAAAAGTTATAGAGGAAGATTTTAATATGGTTGTTCTAAGTGTTGGATTAAATCCTCCTAATGATGCCAAATATCTTGCTGAGAAATTTGGAATTGAATTGAATGAATATAATTTCGCAAAAACAGATGTTTTTAATCCAGTTCAAACTACAAAGGCAGGGATTTTTGCATGTGGTGCTTTTTCCCAGCCTAAAGATATTCCTGAAACAGTTACTCAAGCAAGTGCGGCTGCAGGATGTGTTAATCAACTGTTATATGAAAAAAGAGGAACATTAATTACAGAAAAGAGTCTACCACCAGAGATTTTTGTTGCTGGACAGCCACCACGTATAGGTGTATTTATCTGCCATTGCGGAATTAATATTGGTGGTTATGTAGATGTTCCAGAAGTAACGAGATATGCAAAAACACTCCCGAATGTGGTTATGTCAGATCGCAATTTATATACATGTTCTGCTGATACTCAAGGGATAATAAAAGAAAAGATAGGAGAATATCACCTTAATCGGGTTATCGTCGCATCATGTACTCCGCGAACTCATGAACCATTATTCCAAGAAACGATTAGAGAAGCGGGATTAAATAGATATTTATTTCAAATGGCAAATATCCGCGATCAATGTAGCTGGGTTCATATGAACCAACCAGAAGAAGCTACTAAGAAGGCAAAAGACTTGGTAAGAATGGCGGTAAATAAAGCAAGGCAAATAGCCCCAATTGATAGAATAAAGCTTTCAGTAACTAAAAAGGCAATGGTAATTGGTGGAGGAATAACTGGTATGGTCGCTGCACTTAATTTTGCAAGTCAGCAAATTGAAACTCATTTAGTGGAAAGGGAAGCTGAATTAGGAGGTTTTGCTAAATATATATATCACACTCTTGAAGGGGGAGACGTTCAAGCATATTTAAAAGATCTTATTGATCAGGTTAAATCTAATAAATTTATTCAAGTATATACTAACGCTGAAATAGAAAGCTTAGATGGATACATAGGTAACTTTAAATCCTCCGTGATTTATGGTGAGAAGAATGAAAGAGCCGAATTTGATCATGGTGTTGTTGTTGTAGCTACTGGTGCGAATGAATATAAACCAAAGGAATATCTCTATGGTCAGAACGAAAATATTATTTTACAATCTGAATTTGAAGAGATGTTAAACACTGATGGTGTTATTAAGAATAAAAAATCAGTAGTTATGATTCAATGTGTTGGTTCACGAAATGAGGAACATCCATACTGCAGTAAAATGTGTTGCGCAGAAGCTATTAAGAACGCCTTATTAGTTAAAAAATTAAATCCATCAACAGAAGTGACTATTCTATATCGAGATATTAGAACTTACGGCTTTAAGGAAAAATATTATCGAAAAGCAAGAGAAGAAGGTGTAATATTTATTCGATATGATGAAAACTCTCCTCCAGAAATAAATGCTGAAAATTCTTCATTAAATGTCAATGTCAAAACTGTAAAAGCGGGAAACTTATCAATACCCGCAGATTTATTAGTATTAAGTGCAGGGATAGTTGCATCTCATGAAGATAATGAAGAACTAGCCAAAATGTTAAAAGTACCTTTAAATGATGATAATTTTTATTTGGAAGCTCATGTTAAGCTTCGCCCAGTTGACTTCGCAACAGAAGGAGTTTTTGTTGCGGGATTAGCTCACTGTCCAAAAACCATAGAAGATTCAATTTCACAAGCGAATGCTGCTGTTTCAAGAGCATGTACCATTCTCTCTAAAGATGAAATTGAAGCGGAAGGGAAAACAGCTGTGATTGATATGTCTCGGTGCATTGGGTGCGGTATGTGTGTGGATAATTGCGCCTACAATGCAATAGAACTAATTGAAGATAGACGATTTGGATTAGTAGCATCAATCAATCAGGCTTTATGTAAGGGATGTGGAGCTTGTAGTGGGAACTGTCGATGTAGTGCCATCGATATATTAGGCTTTACAGCCGAACAAATATATGCTATGATAACAGGAAGGTTATAAAAAATGACTGAAACAGTTTTAGAAGAAAAGAAAGTTGATAAGAATTGGGAACCAAAAATTATTGCATTTTTATGTAATTGGTGTTCCTATGCGGGAGCAGATTTGGCAGGAGTAAGTAGGATCCAATATCCTCCAAATATAAGAATTGTACGTGTCCCATGTAGCGGACGGGTTAATCCCTATTTCATAATAAAGAGTTTGACGGATGGATGGGACGGAGTTGTTATAAGTGGTTGCCATCCCGGAGATTGTCATTATATTAGCGGAAATCTCGTAGCTAGAAGACGTTTTGCCATCTTAAAAGAGCTCTTAGAGTTCTTTGGGATTGAACCAGGGCGCGTAAATTTCATGTGGGCTTCAGCTGCAGAAGGTGAGCGTTTTGCTGTACTTATTAGAAAAGCGACAAAAATAGTTAAAGAATTAGGCCCCAATACAAAATTCCAGAGGGAGTGGTGTTAAGAAATGGGAATAGAAGAAGATAATAAGGAAATTATTAGTTCAATAAGAGAAAATGCTAAGAAATTACTTAGCGAAAATCAAGTTGATGTAGTAATTGGATATTCTGAAGGTACCGTACCTTTAAGTTCTACTCCAATTATTATTAGAAAAGCTGAAGATGTAGAAAAATTAACATGGAATAATTTATGCTATATGAATTTAGCTAGATATTTAGCTCCATTAATGCCCCAACTTTGTGATTCAGAGGGTAATTCACTGAAAATCGGAATAGTAGCTAAAGGGTGTGTAGGTCGTGCCGTAAATCTTTTAGCTGTGGAGAAACAAGTTAATCTAGATAACATTAAAATGATTGGATTTAATTGTAATGGCATTGTAAATAGAAGCAAAATCGCTTTGGAAATTGGAGAAAAGGAGATTCTTGAAGTAATTACGTCTGGTGATGAAATTATTGTAAAAGGGAGAGATTGGGAAAAGAAATTTCCCTATGATCAATATATTAATGAATTATGTAAAGTGTGTCAAGTAAAATCTCCTTCAAGTACTGAGGCTAATTGTGTAGGTGAATGTCAAGAACTTGAAACTATAAATGATGAATTTGCAGATATTGCTGAATTTGAAGCTAAATCTGCTGGAGAAAAATGGGATTACATTAAAGAAATTTTGCAAGTATGCACTCTTTGTTATAGTTGTCGCCAAGCATGTCCTGTGTGTTATTGTAATCTTTGTTTTGTTGATCAAAATAAACCCATATGGTTTGGGAAAACTACGGAATACCAAGATATTTTTACATTTCACTTAGTTCGATCACAGCATTTAGCAGGTAGATGCGTAGCGTGTGGAGCATGCTCATCAGTATGTCCAGTTGGTATAGATTTGAATTTTATCACTAGGAAATTAGAGAAAATCGTTAAAGAACGATATAATTATACTTCTGGGCTTAACGCAGAAAAAGTTCCTCCGATGATGGATTTTAAAATGGAGGATGCACAAGAATTTATGTTAGAAGAGGACTAAAAAGGTGAACTGAAAAATGGATCAAAAAATATTGAAAAAGGATCAAATTGGAAAATTTTATAATGAATTCGCTGGAGAGTATGATTTTTATGCTCCCATAAATAAAAAGGGTAGTATAGTATTTGAAAAGATTGAAAATCCAGAGGATATTGTATTAGATTACCTAAATTCAAAGATTCCACCTAAATCTGTCTTATTTCCTCAAGAGGAAGTGTTATTCGAATATTCTTTGGATGAAAAAGATGTAGAAATAACTGATAGGCAGAATCTGGATCAAAAAATCTTAATTTTTGGAGTTCGCCCGTGCGATGCTTACAGTTTTGAATTGATGGCAAATTTCTTTTCATTTCATGGAAATTGGGAAGATGAAATTTATTTGAAGAAAAAAGAAAATTCAACTATTGTCGGAATGGGGTGTAATACTCCAAGAAGTACCTGTTTTTGTACCTCTGTAGGTGGAAATCCGTTTAATAAAGAAAATATGGATATTTTCCTGACGAATTTAGGAGAAACATACTTAGTTGAAGCTATCAGTGATAAAGGGAAAGAGATAGTTAAAAAATTATCATGGCTTTCTGATGCATCTAAAGATGATTTGAAAAAAGCCGAAGATTTAGCAAAAAAAGCTGAAGAAATGATAATAACAAAAATAGATGTTGATACGATTGTAAAGAACTTAGAAACTAATTTTGAACATCCTGTATGGGATGAAATCAGTGAATCGTGTATAGGGTGTGGTTCATGTGCATATTTATGCCCCACCTGTACTTGTTTTGATGTTATTGATGAGACTGATCACTATAATAATCGAGGGAGAAGAATTAGAATCTGGGATACTTGTCAATCTTGTCTTTATACAATGGAAACAAGCGGTCACAATCCTCGAAATACTAAGATTCAACGCTGTCGAAACCGAATTATGCATAAGTTTAGCTATTATCCTACAAATTATGATTTACTGGGTTGTGTTGGATGTGGTAGATGTGTTTCTGTGTGCCCTGCCAATAATGACCTTCGAGTTATATTGAATAAAATACAAAATATTGAAAAAAAGGAGAGTGAAAAAGTAAATGCCTAATCCTTATATTCCTTATCTTACAAGAGTAAAAT
>JBHLQA010000060.1:0-12139 GCA_048885285.1 Candidatus Odinarchaeota archaeon | reverse complement strand
CTGAGCCCATCGCCTATAATCGGCTTTTGGATATCAATATTTCCACTTTTGACCAATCTTGGCAATTCCCGCAAAGTTTTTGTATTTTTTCTTAATTCTCTATATAGTTAACTATTGATTATTCAAAATTGTTAATAATTTTAACGATTTTTACTTATGTTCATAAGGAATTTGCTATAAAAACTATCCTACATTCTAATGAACAAATGGAGTCATTATTAGAAAGTATTAAAGAACTTCAAGAAAGTGAAGTAAAAGAGATTGTTACCACTAGGATTAATGAGTTTAAAGAAGTTGGAAAAGAATCTATTCACACTATTTTTAAAGAGCTCTGTTTTTGCATAATGACCGCCAATTGTAGCGCTGAACGATGCATTGAGGTGCAGGATAAGATAGGAAATGGCTTCCTTACATTATCCGAAGCAAAATTACCTGAAACGATGAAAGCAAATAAATACAGGTTTCCTAACATACGCTCCAAATTTATTATTGAAGCCAGAGAAAAAATGAATCAAATAGAAGATATCATGAAATCTGAGAGCAACGGTAGAAAACTAAGAGAATGGATGGTACATAATATAAAAGGTATTGGATATAAGGAAGCAAGCCACTTCTTAAGAAATATAGGATATGAAGAGTTTGCTATAGTAGATTTTCACATTGCTGACCTTTTGGCTAAATATAATATTGTTGAAAAACCAAAAAGGATGACAAAAACAAAGTATCTCGAAATGGAGGAAAGTTTGAAGATTATAGGTGAGAAAGCAAATTTAAACTTGGCTGAATTGGATCTCTATTTATGGTATTTAGAAACAGGAAAGATACTCAAATAATTATAATACAAATAAGAGGAAAATAAAAATAAAATCTTAATTTGTTAAATTATATCCACACCTAGGACAAAATTTTATTATTTGCGATTCTTTAATTACAGTAGGTTGAGAGATTGGTTCGCTTACCAGAGGGATCTCTTTACTAATGGGCTTAATTTCAACATCTTCTGTATTAGTAAATTTATCAATGATAAATGATACGATAGAAATCCCACCTGCAATGAATGGGGCTATGACTGCGAAACTAGGAACGTAGTTTCCCCAAAAATTATAGGAAATATTTTCACGTATTAACCCATAAAACAAAAGACCCAAATGAGATCCGACAATATAGAAAATAGCAACTCCTATAAATATAATACCAATGGCTAGCCAAGAACCAGGTGTTTCTTTTTTTCTATGTGTAAGAGAGGAGATAAACATAATAATTATGCAAATTAATATTAGTATTAAACATATAATTCCAATAATCAATAAGATTGGAATATGAATAAATCCAAATGAGGGGTTCATTATTCCTCCAAAATCTATATAAAAACCATCCATAAATAGAAATTCAGTTCCCAATCCAGAAAGATAAACAGCTGCAGGAGTAAAAAGGCTTATTGTAGTAATCATGCTCCCGATTAAAGGTAGAATCCAGATATAATTTCTAACTGTTGGCATATTGTTTAACTGATTTATTTAATTCTTAAATATCGGAAAAAGTTAACATATAAAATTTATATGCTGATTTATGTTTATCTTCTTTTTTATTTAATATTTTACATTCTAATTTAAGATGGGAAATGGATTTATACTAAAAGATTCAGATTCAAATTGAAGTTTTTAAAAACGAGAAAAATTATTAAATGAATCTGCAATTTAGAATTCCATTGGACAATGTATAAATAAAATTATTAAAAGAAAATTGAAAATGAAACCTACGTGCCATAAGTGTAATAGTATCAATTTTTGTACCATAGGAAAGCCAAATCATAATATGAAAAACTGTCCTATGATAGTGAGCTCTGAAATTGAAGAAGAAGCATTTAATCTTTATAAGTCTGATGAATTTATAAAAAAGACTACAAAAGAGGCGTCCATAGTTGAAGCAACAGGGTACATCTCCTGGCCTCGATTAAAAGATACCATTGAATTTGCAAAAGGAATGAATTATAAAAAAATAGGACTAGCCTTTTGTGTTGGTTTACAACGAGAAGCAAAAAGAACGGCAGAAATACTAGAAAAGTATGGTTTAGAAGTATATTCAGTGTGTTGCAAAACAGGATCAATGAAAAAAACAGATATAGGTGTTCCAAAAGAATTTATAAATTTTTCAAAGACAGGATATCCTATTGGTTTTGTTACATGTAACCCCGTTGCTCAGGCATTACTTTTAAATAATGCCCTGACTGATTTAAACTTAATAATTGGATTGTGTGTTGGACATGATATTACATTTACGCAACTTTCAAATGCTCCAGTCTCTACTTTAATTGCTAAAGATAGATCAAATCAACATAATCCAGCAGCAGTCTTGTATACACACTATGGAAATTCATATTTTACTAAAGATTTGTCAATTCTAAAAAAGGAAGAAAAATAAGTTTTTTTGAGATATTGATTAAAGAATCTGGAAACATATTTAGTATATCAAAAATTATAACCCAAACTATATTTCACCTTACAGATAAAGTAAATTTAAATAACAAAGTGTGAAATTCATCATTAATACTCAGAAAATAACAAAGTGATCTAAAATAAGATATCCAAATATTGTAGTAGAATTCATTAAACAACTTCCTCAAGATCATTACGGTTTAAAAAAGCTAATAAAAAAAAATTATAAGAGAATAGATTTTAGTAAATTAAAAGCTCCTAAGTTAATTACTGGAAAAAAAAAAATAGAAAATCTTTATAACCTATTGATTAGTGAAATTCTCTCTACAAATCCAAAAGCATTAGAAATGCTTAAGAGTTTATCAGTTATAAATACTAAAGTTGAGACTAATATTGATAAAATAGCAGTAGAAAAGTCATATGAAACACAGAATTTTAATAATGACTTTAAAATACTATTAGAGACAGGATTAATAAAAGAGAAAGAGGGAAAAGTAGGAATATATGAATTCGCATTTCCATATCTTCAAGAAATGTTAGAGACACAAACAGATAAAAAATCCCATGAGTATGCTCTTCAATACTATGAAGAAAAAATGAAAAAATTAAAGATTGATATTCTGGATGATATTGAGATTCTGTTTCATAAAGTTAAAGTAAATCCTACTGAGATATTGATAAATGAATTTCTTTCTATAGCAAATGGTATAAATCAATTTGATCAACGTCATAATAGATTAATTGATATTGGCATAGAATTACTTATATTTGAAGATAAATATAAAGCACCCATTTTATTCGTTCTTGGTAATATTTTATCTATTATTGGAAATCCGGAGGATGCGGAGAAGATCTATCTTAATGCAATAAAGATTTTCAAAAAGTTGGCAAAAAAGTATTACAGAATTTATTTACCTTATATTGCGGCAATTCAAAAAAACCTTGGAACCCTCTATACAGATTTAAAACGGTTTGAAGATGCAGAAAAAATATATAGTAATGCGTTAAATTCATATAGAGAAATTGAAAAGAACTATTATAATGTATATACCCCTGATTTTGATTCAAAAGAATATTCTAAAACAGATGAGTCCTATGTTGATGATTTAAAGAAATACACTAAGTTGTTAGAAAAGAATTACGATATCTATTTACCTGAAGAGCCTTCTCCTACAAGTGATTTAGGAAATGTTTGTATTGATTTAGATTTATTAGAAGATCTTCAAGATGGGTCAATTGATTCTTTTGATAATTATAAAAAATTAGCACATATGTGCTACCATATGTATTTAATTGATATTGCGAAAACCCAGAGCAATTTAGGACTTATATATACAAATTTAAGGAGATATGAAGAAGCCGAAAAGATGCATCTAGAAGCCTTAAAAATTAAAAGAAAAGTAGCTGAGAGTTATCCTGATCAAGTTTTACCTGAATTAGCCTTTACTTTTTTAGACCTTGGCGATTTATATGCTAGCCTAAATAGATTTGAGGAAGCTGAACCTATGTTTAAGGATGCATTAAAGACTTCAAAAGAGTTAGTTAAAGATAATCCAGAAGTTTATATGTATAACACAGCTCTTATTCAAAACTCCTTGGGAATTATCTATACAAGATTAAAAAATTATGATTTAGCGGAACAAATGTATCTTGATGCCCTTAAAACATTCAAAATATATGCAAAAGAAAATCCTGAACCTTACATTTACAATGTTGCGGACGTTCAGAATAATCTTGGTAATTTATCTCTCATTTTAAAAAATCTAGAAAGAGCTCAATATTATCTTAGTAAGGCTATTAAGAAAGATCCGAATAACACTATAATAATATATAATATTGCTTGTCTTGAAGCACTAAACAATAATCCAACTAAAGCATTAGAATTATTATCTAAATTAATTGAAATAGATAATAGTTTTATTGAAAGAGCAAAATCAGATCAAAATTTCAATAATATCAGAGATTTAAAAGAATTTAAAGAATTAATTGGTAACTAATATTTCTATTGCCTATATTAGTTCCGCTTTTTACCAAAAATGTGAATAAATATAATCTATAGATTCCTTATAATAGAACATCTATTTATTCTTGTAGTAATAAATTTAAATGAATAGTATTTATTCTATCAATCATTAGGATTTAGATATATAATAATATAAAAATGATACTTATATAAACAGAAAAGAGGAGTTTAAATGGGTAATTTAAAAGTTCTTGTTCTTGATAATTTTGACAAAGCAGGGATTGAAATATTCAATCAAGAGGGAATTCAAACTGACATTAAGGGGAAATTAACGCCAGATGAATTAGCTACTATTATTGATAATTATGATGGTATTGCTCTCCGAGGAGCTACAAAAGTTACTGCTAAAGTATTTAATAATATTTCTCGTTTGAAAGTAATTGGTCGTGCTGGTTCTGGAACAGACAATATCGATACAAAAATTGCAACAAAAAACGGAGTAGTAGTAATGAATGCCCCAGGGGGTAATACGATAACTACAGCAGAACATGCAATTGCTTTAATGTTTGCTCTCGCACGGCGAGTACCTCAAGCTTGTATTTCTATGAAAGAAGGAAAATGGGAAAAGAATAATTTTATAGGAACAGAACTCACTGATAAAACCCTGGGAATAATAGGAATTGGAAATATTGGAAAAATTGTGGCTGAACGTGCTTTAGGTCTCAAAATGATTGTTTTAGGATATGATCCCTTTGTTAATAAAAAAGATATGTTGAAACTAGGGATTGAGCCAGTTAACCTCGATGAAATTTATGCACGGTCTGACTTTATTAGCTATCATACACCCCTTACACCGGAGACAAAAGGAATGATTAATGCTCAGACAATTGCCAAGATGAAAAAGGGAGTATTTCTTATAAATTGTGCACGGGGTGCCTTAATCAATGAAGATGATCTTTTAAACGCTCTTGAGTCAAACCATATTAAAGGAGTTGCTTTGGATGTATTCCCTGTAGAACCACCCTCTTCAGATACAGGATTATATAATCATCCTAATGTAATTTTAACTCCTCACTTAGGTGCTTCTACGAATGAAGCTCAAGAAAAAGTTGCGGTTATGATAGCAGAACAAATCTGTGATTTTCTTAAAAATGGCATAATTCGAAATTCAATTAATTTTCCTTCTGTGGCAGCAGAGCTACTCCCAATTTTACAACCCTACTTTTACCTATGTGAAAGATTAGGATCATTTTTAGGACAAATCCTTGAAGACCCCCTAAATGAACTTCGAGTTGAATATTTAGGAAACGCATCAAATCTTAAGGTTGCTTCACTTACGCTTTCTGTTCTAAAGGGAATTCTTCAACACCAAATTGAAAATGTCAATTTAGTTAATTCTCGCATGATTGCTGAAGAACGTGGAATAAGAATTACTGAACTTAAATCAAATAAAGCAGATAATTACATGAGTTTAATTAGTGTAATCACCATCACTAATAAGGGTGAAATGTCAGTATCAGGAACAATCTTTGGGAAAATCCCTAAAATCATACAAATCAACCATTTTCCAATTGAAGCTGAATTATCAGGAGGAATGTTAATGCTTGAAAACCAGGATGTTCCTGGTGTTGTTGGTAAAGTGGGAACTATCCTTGGAGAAAAAGCTATTAATATAGCAGGACTTCAGCTTGGTAGAAAAGAGGCAGGAGGTATTGCTATATCTCTTATAAATGTTGATAATGTTGTACCTGATGATGTACTTGCTCAACTTGCAAAACTACCTCATATAACATCAGCCAAATATTTAAGATTCTCTGAAAATACTTTTCTAAGATGATAAATAAATTCTTATATCAAAAATTGAAGAAAAAAAAGAATTAATAAATTAAAAAAAAATTAAATCCTTCTTACTATTTTTCTTATTGAATTCCGTTTCGCGTAGACTGTAATTATTATTATAACTCCAATCAAAGATCCTGCAAACAAAATAGTAATTTGAAAGCCAGGTATTCTATCTTCCTCAAATGTAACTAGTATTGTGGTTTCTTGATCATTGCCTGTGGTATCTACAGCTCGAGCTGTGATATTATGAAGTCCTTTACTATAATCTGCTGTATTTAAACTGTGGATTACTTCTGGATAAGGATAATAAGATGGCATACTTTCTTCTTCTATTAAAACTTCATCAAAGTAAATTTGTATTTTATCAAGTGCTTGGTCATCATCGCCTTCAACTGTAATATTTACGATCCCACTTAAACCTGCCCCCGATTCGGGATTTGTAATTATTACCGTAGGGTCAACATTATCTGCTGGA
Source organism: Candidatus Odinarchaeota archaeon (assembly GCA_048885285.1). Lineage (GTDB taxonomy): Archaea > Asgardarchaeota > Lokiarchaeia > Sigyniarchaeales > SOKP01 > Loki-b32. Next base: position 5,424 of record JBHLQA010000060.1, on the reverse strand, counting down.
GCAATTCCATCTCCATTAATACCTACTTCAGTGGAAATAATTTGACTACCTCTTCCGTTCACATCTTCAGCAAAAAATGACAATTTATAGTTGGAACCAAGTGTAGGAAAATTGATCAATACTCTCCCAGAAAAATTTCCATCCCCATCAGGTGTTAATTTCCATTGATATGCAGGTTCATTCTCATCCCAAAGTCCCATTGATTCATTATCATTCGGTTCTGGGGGTGTCCAATCATCAGGTATAGCTCTACAAGTCACATTCGCAATAGCCGTTGAACTATCAACTCCTATGGTAATTGGAAAAGTTATTCTATCGGGATTAAATGCTACCCAAAATTTTAAAGGAACAAATAGGACTTTTGGAAAAGGAATCAAAAAAAGAGGACATCCTTGACATAAATATGTATTTTTTGCGTCATTTCCATCTCCAGAACTTGGAAGCTGTCCCCAAGCATTTACTATATGTCCCACACCATCGTGATTATCTTCAATACATGGGTTTTGCACCTCATAACCTAAAGCCTTAATCTCATGATGAGCATCCACGAAAGCATCCCCAATGGTATTTCCTGCTAAAATAGAATTAAAAAGCCCTTCTCCAAACAGCGAAATATGAGGCGGGATCGGACTCCACCATGCGCTATAACCAGGTTCCGTTGAAGTCATAATTATTCTATCTGATTTACTTAAATCATCTAACCAAGATCCAGAAGCACATGCTTCATAAACAACAATAATCCGATCACATCCAGAAGCTGCCTCAAAATCATCCAGATATTGATCAACTTCCCAAGCTGCTAATGAAGTAAAAGGAGCCATTGACATTGCATCGGTTCCACCATGATCATGTATATAGACCATTAACACACCATTTGGACCAACTTTACTAGGTGCCCATTCAGTAAATGCATATTCTAAATTTGGACGATAAGAAGCCGCATATGCTCTTGTAGTGTATCCAACAGACCATAATGGAACTAACATTAATATTTCATCAGCAGTATTGCCACATGCTAATGCCTGATCATACACCCATTCACATGTCAATAATACTAACTCCCATGCTTCATGATCTGATCTATCTCCACCAATAATGATCCAAGCATCTATACACTCGTATTGAGCAGTACTAGCTTTAACCGAATTATTGGAATTAGTTATAAATTGATTATCACTTAGATTTTCACTAGAATTATTTATAAGTATCATTTGTGTACTTGGTAGAAAAATAATGAGAATTGTTAAAATCATTAAAAACTTTTTTTTTAAATTAAATTTCTTCATAATTATTAAATCAATTCTAAATAAATGATGCATAGTAAATGATCACAAAAGACTATTTAAATCTATGGAAGACTAATGAAATTTAAGTCTAGCTAAAATTAGATAGAAAGTCCGTAATTGACTGCCTCGATCTTAAAATTAGTGATAATAACAGATACAAATGTATGAACCTTAAATTTTTATTCAATTGAAAAATTATTTTTCACAAAATTTTTATCGAAATTAGCCTCTTTTAATTGTAGAAAGGAAGAGTGTTAAATTTCTTTTGGATTTCAATAAATGGGTGTGTAACCATTTTTTTGGTAAGTTCATATACATCTTTTGTATCTGAATAGATATCATGCCATTTTGAGGCTTTTCCAAATATATTTTTTAATGTTGCCTTCTTGTTAAGTAAAGCGTCTTTTGTAATTTCTTTTGGTATATTCACTATTGATTCTTTATAGACTTTCTCAATGGCAGTTTTTACCTTCATTTTAGATTTAGTCTGTAGTTTAACAACTACATTATCCATAAACTCTTTATATTCACTTAAATAATCAAATGTCTTTTCAGCATATTCAACAACTTTTTGAGCATCAATTCTACCTGCATCAAAACTTTGAATTGTTTCTCCAATCCTGTCTTTCGCTTTATCTATAAGTCCATCCTTAATTTCTTTAATTAGAACATCTATTGATCCTACACCGGATAAGACATCATTAGCCTTCTGATCTAAACTTGAAAGTAGATTTTTTTCTATATCTAATGATGAAGACTTAGTGTTTTCAAGAATCTCCTGCATTTTTTCGGTGTCTTCTGAATCATTTTTATTAGTTATATACTCTTTTACAGTTTCTTGCTGTTTTTGATTTTCTTGTTGTTCTTCTTCGGTGCAAGAAACACATAGTCCAGTATACGAATGTATCTCACCTATCCAGGTTTCAGTACTATATATCTTTTTACACTTCTCACAATGAATGTATTTTACCATAGACACCACATACCTAATCATTATGTAAATTAATTTATTATTTTTAATTTTTCACTTGAGCTTATATTATTCGTTATTATTCTGTAAAAATAAAATTTTTCAGTGACTTATAATTAGGTTAAGTTTCTTTATATATATTTATCATTGAGTTTGTTGCTTAAATGTAGAACGGTGATTAACTGTACCGAGTAAAGATATATAAAGGAGATGAGTTTATTTAATAATTATTAGCGATTAATTTTTGCACCAATATTTGAAATTTTTATACTTATTCATTACAAATCAGGTTTTAATATTGGGAGAGAAAGAGACTAAAATAAAAATAATCAAGTGTAGGGTTTGTGGGAAAGAATATAACAAATATACAAGACCAAGGGGTTCTTATGGCGCTAACACCTGCTCTGAAGAATGTGAAGAGGCTCTGAAGGGAGGATTTGAACCAAAGAGCCTATTTTGGGGAGAGGGAACAATAAAGGAAACATTAACAAAATTGAAGTCTCCAAAAACAAAATTACAGATTTGGTTAATAATTTCTCTTATTACAGAGGTGATCGGTACATTAATTGGATTAGGGTATGGGATTCTTGGAGCTCTATTAGGATTTGCAATAGGATTTATAGCTCCTACAATTCTTTACATTATTTGTGTTATTATGTGATCAAATAACTATTTTTTACCTTTTTGTTTAAATAATTTCATAATGAGGTTCTCATGTTTTTTAAAAGGAATTATTAATGAAATCAGACTCTGAACTTACTTTTTCATTCCAATCTTAAATTTATCAAATGACTAAAATTGGAAAAACAGGAGTATTTAAAGATAATTTAGAATGAGTAAGGAAAAAATACACTATTTTAATTCCAGTTTATTTTGGCAATAAGGACAATGTAGAGGTAATTCTTCATTACAATTCTCTAATTCTTCATTACTAATAATATTCTTCCAACATACAAGCTTATCGCCTTTTTGAATCATGTCTCGACCATGATGTTGAGGAATGATGTCTTTTGTTTGACAATTCTCACATATAATAAGTTTGGCCTCACTCTCTAACTTTTCAGTAGAAATTTCTTTATATAAGAATTTATATCGGAAAATCGTTAAACTATTGAGTAGAACTAATAATGAAACACCCATATCACCAATTCCCACTGCTAACCAGAGAGTCATAAAGCCAATGACAGTTAAAATTGCAAATGACACTTTGACGATTATAGAAGTCCATATGTTTTGTTTTATCTTTTTATTTGTTTTTTTTGCAATATCCACATAAGTAAGAATTTTTTTTAGATCATCTCCAATAATAATGATATCTGCTGTTTCTAATGTGATATCGGTGGCAGAAGCACCTATTGCGATTCCTAAATCTGCTAAAGCTAGTGCTGGAGCATCATTTATTCCATCACCGACCATTGCTACTCCTTTATATTGCTGCTGTAAATTTTCTATTTCTTGGAGTTTTTGGTCAGGTAATTGTTCACCATAAGCTCTATCAATATCTAAACACACTCCAATTGAATTACATACTTTTTGATTATCTCCAGAAATTAATATGGTCTCGTATCCGCGTTTCTTTAAACCAGTAATTAGAATTGGAGCAGAAACTCTTAATATATCTCGAATTGAAATGATACCTAATAAATGTTTTTGATTTCCTAAAAGAATTGGAATTGTTCCTGATGTTTCAATACTATTAATATCCTTGGTTGGAAGCTCATAATTTAATTCTTTTATAAATTTCGGACTCCCTACATAGAATAACTCTCCATCTATCCTACCTTTTATTCCTTTACCTTTTATCACTTCAAAATCGTTAACAGGGTGAAAATCCAACTTCATTTCATTTGCATGATTTACAATTGCTTTACTAATTGGATGTTCTGAAAGTGATTCTAAACTTGCTGCAATGCTAATTATATCTTGATTTTTAGTGTTATTATAAGGAAAAATCTCAAATATTTTCAATTTTCCTTCAGTGAGAGTACCAGTTTTATCAAAAGCAAAAGTTTCTATATCCCTTAGTTTTTCGATAAATTTGTTCCCTTTAACTAATATTCCCTCTCTTGCTTGTTTCGTTAGGGATGCAATATTCGCTAAAGGAGTAGATAATGTTAAAGCACATGGACAAGAAACTACTAATAAAATTAAACCACGATAAAACCAATCAATAAAATTCAACCCAAATAGAGGTGGAATAACCATTACTACAATCGAAGAACATAAGATAATAGGGGTGTAGTACTTTGCAAATTTTTCAATGAATTTTTCATGGTTACTCTTATTTTCTTGCGCAATTTTCACACTTTCAGCAATTTGAGCAACAATAGTGTTAGTACTTTCTCTTGTAACTTCAATATCTATAAAACTATCAGAATTTAAGCTAGCAGCAAATACTTCATCTCCTTTTTTTTTAAAAATCGGAACTGATTCACCGGTGATCGCACTTTCATCTAAATATGAATTTCCTTTTACAATTATGCCATCTAAAGGTACTTTCATTCCAGGTTTTATTCCAACAATATCCCCAATTTTAATTTCCCTCGATGCTACACTTTTATAACCATTTTCTGTCTTTAAAAGAGCATCATCAGGAGCAAGTTCAAGTAATTCTTTAATAGCATTTCTAGACTTATCCGTTGTTATTTCTTCTAATCTTTCTGCTATAGCATATAATAATAATGCAGTTGCTCCCTCTTGTCCATGAAAAATGAAAAATGAAGCAACACCAGCTATCAACATTAAAAGATTTGCTGTAATTTTCCTAGCTTTTATATCTTCTATTGCTTCTTTTACAATTCCAGGACTTGAAAGAAGAATTGAAGTCACAGCTAAAATCTGAGCAATTAATAGATTTTCAAATCCAAAATCAAAAAATATTGATATTCCGAGTAGAATCCCCGCTGGAATAATAAAATACCAAAATTTTTTTTCAAAAAAGGATTCTTCCTTAATTTCTTCGACTTCACATATAGATGATGAACATGCAATTGTAGTAATAATTTATCACCTATGTAATAATGAGATATAATACAATTAGAATTTACCATTTATAGATAATAAAATTAAGAGATTGTTGATACACTATGTTAATACCATTTCCAGATTTTTTTTATTAAATATAAAATGTGTGATGTAAAATCAATTAATAACTAAAAATTAGAGTTG
>JBHLQA010000059.1:0-12265 GCA_048885285.1 Candidatus Odinarchaeota archaeon | reverse complement strand
TCAAAATTCTTAGCTCCTGAAGTTAAAATATATTGATTTTCTTTCTTTATTACAGATTGATTATAAAAATTTTGTAATTTAATTATTTTATCTTTATTAATTCCTAATAATTTATTGATAGTCATTGTTATTTATTAATGAAGTCAATAGTTTAAATACAATTTAAAATTAACAATATAAAATTAATGAGAATTTTAAGTTAATTCTCGAAAAAACATAAAATTAATTTTAAACTATTCATAGTGATAATATCATTGTTCATTTAATTTTAATAGTTAAATATATCATATCAAAATAAACCTAATCATTACAATGGCAAAAAAAAAAAAAGAAATTTGCCCTTATTGTGGTAAAAGTTTTGCCTATTTATCACGTCACAAATGTAAAATAAAAGAGCATGTTGAAGGTCCTTTAGAAGAAAAATCTGATGTGGAAAGAAGAATTGAAAGAATAGAAGAAAAAAAGAAAAAATTTAATCGGATATTAAAAAAAGATGAAAAGGTAATATTAGATATAATAAACCGTGAAAAGGATATATTATTTAAACGTCTTTTGAAATTAAGCAAAAAAAGACGTAATGAATTAGAAAATATTTTAGATATTTTAGCGTTACAATCAAAAATCAAGATGACTCGAGAATTAATTGATGCTTCTTGGACAAAACATATATTTGCACTTGAAGAAATTGATGTTAAGGTAGATAAAGTAAAAATTAATAAAAGTAAGAAAGATTTCATTTGGAATATGTTTTCTAGACAACCATGTTTTATATGTCCTTTTAGGGATAAGTGTAATGATACTAACCTTGACAATTTCAATCCACAACATTGTGAATGGTTAACAGAGTGGATTAATATCACCTCAAAAGGAGAAAAATATAACATAAATTTTGAGGATATTGAGGCTCGATTACAGGATATTTAATTTTTTTTTTGTAAACCAATTAGGTAGATCTCATTACTTTTCTTTTTAGAAGATTGTGGTTTATATGCTTTTAGAATTCTGAATAAAGGCTTAATGTCTTGGTAAAATTTATTAAAATCAGAACCTTGGAACACTTTAATTACAAGATTCCCATTAAATTTTAGATTTCTTTTTACTATGTCCATTATTTTATAACATAGAGTTAACTGTCTAATATGGTCAGTGAATTTATTACCAATCTTCTTTATTGATGCATCTGATACCACTAAATCTAATTTACTATAAAAAAAGTTGTCTAATTCTGCTTGGATTTCTGGTTTTGTGACATCTGCTTTAATTATATGAATGTTTTCTATAGGTGTAGTATTTACAATATCTATGCCCATGATTTTAAAGTGATCACGGTAATAATATTGATCATTATATTTACCTAAATTCTTTTCAGCAAATTTTTTTATTACCTGCAACCATGAACCAGGAGCACATCCTATATCTAATATGTAAAATGCTCTTTTAAAAATATTATACATTTTTTGAATATCAAATAATTTATATGCAGATCTTGCTCGATAACCCTCTTTTTTAGCTTTTCTATAAAATTTTTCATTTTTATGATGATCTCGTTCTTTTGTCATCTAATGGTCATCTATAATTATTATAAATCAATCAAAATTCTTTTTAAAGTGGATAAATCTAAATCGCTTTTTATTGACAAATAACTAAAATGAGTCCTAGAACATTGATTCCCTTTTTGTTTTATTATTTTTATGACATCTTCAATTTTGGGGACTGATTTAAGTCCTAAATTTTTGCATAGTTTATGAAGATTATAATATGAGATTGGCATATTGTTTTCTTCTTTAATAATAGACAAGATCTTTTCTATTCTCTTTTTATTTGCAAAAATAGAATTTTTATTTAAATTTATCATTTTATTAATAAAATTTAAATTATGTAGTTTACCAATCCATAAGGGACCTGCATAATCAAGATTTTTTTTATTTTTACATAAAGGACATTCATTGGAAATCTCTATAATATTATTTCCAAAAGAATATCGATATCCACAATTTTTACAGTGGATAATGTAACCGATATTTTTAAAAGATTTAGTAATTTTTTCTTGGTTTTTAAAAGTTGCACAAAAAACTCTAATAAAATGAGCAGAATAGAATGTCAAAAGAGGAATTATCCCAATCTTATTAACATTAGCTATTCGAGAGATAAAATAGACTAAAATTCGACTTCCAATCTCTTTAGAATATTCCGTATGAAGTGGTTTTGCAAAATATTTCCTAATACAAACATTAGGGCGAACACCAAATAAAACAGCTGTATCTGTAGCAGTAACGCACATTAAGCCATTTTTTTTCTGCAATGCTTTAAAAGCAGAGTCAATATAAAGGTTAGGAGTTCCAAATGGATCAATTGATATTATATTCGGTTTTTTTTGTGTTTCATTTGAAATTTTATTTTTTTTACTTGCAATTTCAGAAAATAAGAGATTCGTATCTTTTTGGGTTATAGTTATTTTAATTGATCCTTTATTCAGATGGTTTAATTTTATATTTTTTTTTATTAGTTTGATAGCTTCAGGATTAATATCATTGATAGTAATTTTTTTAATATTTTTGCAATCCTTTAACATTCTTATAGCACTTATCCCTGATGCGGCCATAGAATCTATAATTATCAGCTTTTTTTGTTCATATAAATCTGTATAGGCATTAATTGCTAAAGATGATATATCTCGATTAATTTCCATTTTTTTATTATAGAAGGTATTCATTGATTTTGAAGGAATATTTCCTTGATCGACGTTATAAATATATAATTCTGTTGAACTTTCTTTAATTAAAGTTATTTTTTTTTTTAGCATAGTTAAAAATTAATCAAATTTTTTAGAGGGAGCTAATATATGGTAATGAGTATTACAGAAATCCTTTTTGTTCCAAATTTGAGGTAAATTCAAATGAATGTTGTAGGGAAGTATTTGTAAATAAAAATTTTCTCTCATTTAATTTTTCAGTTTTAATTATTTTTAAAGTATATTTTACCCAAAATTCCATAACTTTTCCACCACTTTGAACCTCAATAATTTGGTCTTCAATGATTTTTCTATTTAATTCATTAACAACTAAAACCTCAATTTCATATTCTTTGTTGAGATAAGTTAAATTAGCTAACATTTGATTCAATTGGTAATTTAATCCATAATTTTTTTCTTTACTATCTTTATTTAGTTCTAATTTATACAAATTGGTTATTGAATCAATGATGATTAAATCATATTTAGGTTTTTTCTTTGATAAACAATCTAATAGTAAAAATTCTAGATTAAAGATTAAGCGATATAATTCAATAAAACTTAATATTTGAATAAATTGAATATTATTCTCGGTAAATTTAGAGGAATTATTAATCAACATAATCTTTTCGTAAGGGAAATTAGGTTTAGTGAAAATATATATTACATATTTACTACTTTTTGCAGAATTTATAGCAGTTTGGAGACTAAAGGTTGTTTTTCCAGCACCAAAATCCCCAAATACAGAAAAAATACCTTGTAAAGAATCAATAGAATTTAAATATTTATTTAACTCTAGTGTTGGAAATTTCATGCATTTAGAAATTATTAATTTTATCTAATATTTATAATTATAATTTGAGAAATAAAATCTTATATATTAACACTGAAGATTTAAATTTTTTTTATAAATTAAATAAGGAATTAAATCGAATGAATATAAAGTTTGAAATTTTAAATTTAAATATTAAAAATCCGAAAATTCCCTCTTTAATATTAACCACGTCTAAGGAAGCATTGAAATTTGTAAATATCTCAGAAAAATTAGAAATCCTCCCATATTCAGAAGAAACTAATTTTCACTATTATATTTTAAAAGTTTTAGCCGCATATAGAGTTGGATATAAAGAAAATTATTCAGAATTACTATTTTCTGTGGATCCCGGTTCAAAACAGATTGGAATAGTTATTTTTTTAGATGATTTTTTTTTAATTTCTCGTACCCTCTATAATAAAAAGGATTTCTTAGAATTAATTACAAATATAGAATATTATTTCCAAAATAACAATCCAAATTTGATGATATTGAAGTTTAAATTTGGAATTGGCGTTTTATCTTTGACCTTCGAACTTATAGAAAGTATTCTTGATTTGTTTTATTTAAGGCAAAATATGAGAATTTATCTAATTGATGAATCTAAATCATCAAAAACTAAAATTAAAGATTATGGACGGAGAATAAAAACAAAGCATGAGATTTCAGCTTTAATACTAGCACTGAGGAGGGGTGTTGAAATAACAAAATCAAATTATTTAATATTATTTAAAAGGAGTAAGTTACCTAATTATAATAGGAGTAATAATAAAGAGATTGGCAATTTTGTTAATTACTTAGATAAATTACAGGAATTAATAGATAAAATTTTAGATGGTGAAATATCTCTCAGTGAATCAGCAGCAAATCTTTATGAAACTATTAAAGAATAAGGGGAATTTGTTAATTTATTATTTTTTCTTGATTTTTCTAACTATTAATTAATCAATATCACAATAATTCAGAATACCTATGAGGAGATTAAAAAGCGTTGATATTTTTCGCGGATTATGTATGGCTTGGATGATTTTAACACATTTAATTGACTGGTGGTTGAGAAGTGAATATTCCTGGTTAAATAGCCTTACAAAAATGATACTAGATCCTATCGGAGCCTCTGGCTTTCTATTTATATCAGGAATAAGTATTACGTTATCTTACAGGAACAAAACAATTAAAGCGAATAAATTTGAGGATTACAATCCACGCATAATAAGAAATTCTTACCTCCTTCGAGCTTTTTTTATTTTTGTAATAGCAATTATTTATAATACATCAATTTCGTTGACTCTTAACAATTTGATCTGGATCTGGACCTGGTTTGTATTATTAACTACCGCCGTGTCTCTTTTCATAACATGGCCTCTTTTAAGGACTTCAAGGTTTTGTAGAATAATTATCGGTTTATATGTTTTAATCTTGAATCAATTGTTAGTTTCAGTATTATTACAATATGAGGGTGAAACAAATATGTATGGTTTAATATTTTACTTCTTATATCATGATATTCACCAAGATCCAATATTAACTTTTTTCCCCTTTTTCCTATTTGGAACCGCAGTAGGAGATACTCTTTTTAATGCTTTATTTTCAGAGCAAAATGAAAAAATCATGAAACAATCGTTTAGGTATAGATTTTTATGTTCATTTATGGTTATTGGAATCTTATTAATTATTTTAGGGGTAGTTATTTTTTTTCCAAAGTTCTTAGAGCGAAGAACCTTTTCATGGATAATTTATTCTTTAGGGGTAGATCTTGCTTTATTTACCTTGTTATTAATATTTGAAATGTTTTTCATGCCCAAAGTAGAAAAAAGTTATAAATTTTTATTTTATTATTCATATTATTCATTTACTATATATCTTATACATAATTTATTGTTCTTTTTATTTCTAAATCGATTAAATGTTGCAAATATTTGGTTTTTTATCTCAGCTTCATTTATTATCATTGGTTTATTGTTTAGAGCAATTTATAAAAAATGGGGTGGTATTGCATCTATTAAAGTGCAAATAAGTAGAGTAAGTCGAAAATTATCATTGAAAATTGAGAAAAAAAGATTTAATAACTTTAGCAAATAAGAAGTTTGATGAAGGAAAGAATTGATAGACGAGAGTATTAAAAACTATATATTTCCATATAGAATAATAAAATCTCCCCTTTTAGGTAAATGAGATTCTACTAAATTTATAAATCATTATAAAATGAGCACAAAATTTGATTATAAAGCTATATTAAAAAAAATTAATTTAATTATATTTATTTATTGTGCCTGATGATTCAGTTGGGTAATTTTTAAACAGTTTTCCCCATTTGGTTTTCATAAACTCTTTTATTCTTTTCTTTCCTACTGTAGGATACCAAAACATATCATGATAAATTAATGAGCTTAAAATAGGCAAAGCCATAAATATTTTATTATGGAATAATGGATGTAAAAAAGAGAGTTTGCCTTTTCTTACCATCTGATCACCCCAAATTACCAAACTCCTTTTAACTTTAAATTTCCAGTCAACATGAGATACATCTTCCCCTATAAATTCAATTTGATCAAAATCTCCACATCCTAAACCTTCATCATGAGCCATTTTTATAGCAGGCAATTTTGAAGGTTCAAATCCTAACATTTTAGCAACAACAGTATCAACAGCCACTTGATCATAACCCGCAAGTAAATAATTTTTAATTCGTGGTATCATAGTCCTCGGACCTGCACCATCACCACAAACAGTTCCATCTACAATCGACATTATTGAAGGATGTATCTGTTTTTGGATTATCAGTAAATCAACTAGTACTTCACTCATGTATTGGTGAGAAAAATGTCTTCGTTTGGTTAACAATCCTCCAAAAGCATTTTTCATAGCACATGTAATTCCTCCGTTTTTCATCTCATCATTAGTATTTTTTAATGTTCCACCAACAGATCCAGTATGTCCATGTGTTTTCATAGTTGGTAAATGAATTATAGGCTTTCCTAAGTAAAATTTAGGTATTTTAAATCCATTTGGAAAAATTTTTGAATCTAATACATGCAATTCTGTATCTCTTAACGTTTCAAATTTTGATCTTAAATCATCATTGTATGAAATAAAAGGAATTTTAGTTAAAGGCACAAACCATGCACCATATTTTTTAATGATTGGACTCCAGCGATTTTGGGTAAGACCTTTTGAAATATTAGTGACAACAGTTCGATTTTCAGCTGTAAAAAGGTTATGAGAATCATAACCATCCTTAATCATAGTTTTAAGTACACCTTCTAGCTGCCATGGTGGACTAGAACATGAGGGGTAGAATTTAGACCAACTTAGATTGAGTTTAATAATTGTTTTGAGATCTTTAGGAAAATACTCTTGATATTTTGATAAATGCATTAATTTTGCATAATCTTCAATAACCGTTTCGGGAGATGTTTTGATTACATAAATTTGAGGTTTATTTGATGACATTTTGATTTTAAATATTTAATTCTATAAGTTTTTTATTAATAAAAAAAATATTCTGACTTGTAAAACAAACAATAACAAAATATTCTAAAAATAAAAGCTTATTACAATTTCATAAAATTAACTGTTTCTAATCAGATATATATCTAATTCCTTTGTAACTCTTTTCCTCTTTAATAAATGGTCTGCACCAAATATGATGGTTTTCACTTATTTGTATTTTAATAGGATCCACTTTTCCACATTCTACATGATCCTCTTTTGCATAGCACCGAGGGTGGAAAGGACAACCAGATGGTGGATTAATAGGGCTTGGTACGTCTCCTTCCAATATAATTCTATTCGCTCTTGATGATGGATCAAATGTAGGTCGTGCTGACAAGAGAGCTTGAGTATATGGATGCCTTGGGCGAAAAAACACACTCTCAACAGGGCCTTCTTCAACAAATTTCCCTAAGTACATAACAGCAATCCTATCAGCAATATGTCGTACTACACTTAAATCATGCGTAATGAAAATATAAGACAAATCGAATTGTTCCTGTAAATCTCCCAATAAATTTAAAATTTGGGCTTGAACAGATACATCTAACGCAGAAGTAGGTTCATCTAAAATAATTATTTCAGGATTACAGGCAAGTGCTCTCGCAATTAAGATTCGTTGCTTTTGTCCACCTGAAAATTCATGAGGATATCGATCCAAATGTTCAGGTTTCATTGATACAGTTTCAAGTAAATCAAGAACACGTTTACGAATTTTCCTATTTTTTTTAATACCGCTTAAAATTCTAAGAGGTTCACCAATTATATTTACAACTTTCCAACGAGGATTTAGAGATGAATCAGGATCTTGGAAAACCATCTGAATTTTTCGCCTTAACTTTTTATTAAATACAACAGTCTTTTCTTTGGTTTCTTGTTTACTCTTCATTTTTTTGTGATGTGAAACAATCTTTTCACCTTTAAAATAGATTTCACCAGAGAGGGGTTCTATTAGGTGTAGGATCGTGTTACCAATAGTAGTTTTTCCGCATCCACTTTCACCTACTATACAAAACGTTTCTTTTTTGTATAGATCAAATGAAATCCCATCTACTGCTTTTACATCTCCTATTTTACGTTTAAATAGTCCTCCAAGAATAGGATAATAAGTTTTGAGATTTCTTACGGATAAAATTACCTTATTCTCCGTTTCTGGCTTTTGTTTAGACATATTAATTAACTCTTGTTTTTGAAATTGTACTTAATTAATAAAACACTTATGAATTTGATTTTTATTCTCGATTGGGATTATATTTGGGTGAATCTTTATATCTATCATCAAAGAGATGACATGCAATAAAATATTTATCACTAAGTTCTATTAACTCTGGTTTAATCTTATCACAAATTTCTAATCGATAATCACATCTAGGATGGAATCTACACCCTGATGGTGGATAAATCAAATTTGGTACCATTCCTCTAATAACTACTAATTTTTGCTCTAATTTTTCAATACTGGGGATAGCCCCGATTAAACCTTTTGTATATGGATGACGGGGATTTATGAATAGGTCTTCTACCGTGGCATATTCAACAATATTCCCACTATACATAACCGCAACTCTATCACACATTTCTGCAATTATACCCAAATCATGCGTAATCAAAAGGATTGCCGTGTTAAATCGCTCTTTCAAGACTTTCATTAAATCAAGAATTTGAGCTTGAATTGTTACGTCGAGAGCTGTGGTTGGTTCATCCGCTATCAATAAAGCTGGATTACAAGAAAGAGCCATTGCTATCATGATTCTCTGTCTCATACCACCACTTAATTCATGAGGATATCGATTGAGAATCCCTTCGGCATCAGCTATACCTACCTGTTTTATAACTTTTGCTGAATTCTTTCTTATGACCTTCTTTAAAGTAGGAAATTCTTTAGTTTCAGCACTAAGTTGTTTGATTTTTTCTGAAATATATTTTTTTTCTTCTTCTGTTAATGGAGCTTCATTATCATTCAATTTTTCTTTTAAATCTTTCTTCTCTTGAACTTTTTTCTTTCTTTCTAAGAGATGGTCGTCTAAAATCTGTTTCATGTCTTCTTTTTGATGTAATAGAAATACTTCCCCTATTTGATGACCTATAGTGAAAACTGGATTAAGTGAATTTAATGGATCTTGGAAAATCATTGTAATTTCTTTTCCTCTAAAGTTTCGCATTGTCTTTTCATCTAATTCTAAAAGATTCAAATCTTTAAATGTTATTTTTCCATCAATAATTTTTCCCGGAGCTCTAACAAGTCTTAAGATAGATAGTGCTGTAACAGACTTACCACATCCAGTTTCTCCAACTAAACCTAGTGTTTCATTTTCATACATATCAAAAGAAAGACCATCAACTGCTTTCACAACACCTTCTTCAGTATAAAAATAGGTTTTAAGATTTTTTACCTCTAATATACGTTTTTCTTTTCCAATTTTATTTGGTTTTTCCAAATTATTATCTGTAATAACCATTTTTTCAACAATAGTTTGGTTTATTAAGTTTAATTAAAGATTTTTTAATCTAGGATCAAGGGCATCTCTAAGACCATCACCTAACAACATAAACCCTAATACAGTTATAAGAATCATGAATCCTGGCCAAAAAAGTGCCCACGGAGCTCTATGAAAATTCCCTCTTGCTAATGCTACATCCATACCCCACTCAATTATTTCACCTTCATTAGTAAATCCTAAAAAACTAAGACCTGCTAAACCTAAAATAATTCCTCCAATATCAAATGTAAAAGCAATTAATATTGGTTGAATAGCATTGGGGAGTACGTGTCTAAACATAATTCTGAAATTTCCTGCTCCTGCTACTTTAGCAGCCTCCACATAAGGAAGTTGCATCGTTTGTAATACAGAACTCCTAATTAATCTTGAATATCCTGCGATACCTAAAACACCATATGCTAAAATAAAATATTGAAGTTGACGACCCCAGATTGCTATAAATACAAGAACCAAAATAAGTGCTGGAAATGAAAGAAAAATGTCCATTATTCTCATTATTATAGAATCTATCCAGCCACCAAAATAGGCTGCAATAACACCAAAAAAAATTCCAAATGATACGGCAAATAATATAGCAGGTAGAGCAATAGTAAGTGATGTTCTTGCCCCCCATATCATCCTTCCTAATATATCGCGTCCATACTCTGTCGTACCAAGAGGGTTACCTTGATACCATGGAGGACCATACTCAGGATAACCTGGAGTACCCATAGGAGAAAACGCAACAGGCCAACAAAAATCTTCTCCAGGAGGACAATTTCCTAAATAAGACAAACAAAATTCTTCTGAATACATTGAAATCCATGGAGCAAATATCGCAAAAGAAACAATGACAAATATTATACCTATTCCAATTAATGTTAAAACAGATTTAAAACGACTTATAAATTTTCTTTTACTTTTGGTTTTTTCATATTCAACTACTCTTTGGGCAAGATTTTCATCCACATATCCAGGAATTAGCAAAAATTTTAAGTGACCACCTATCCAACTAAATATTGTTTTAATAATCGATATTTCTTTTGTAACATCTTCCTTTTTTCCAATTTCTTCATAAGTTTCTTTCATTTTTGTTCATGCAATATTTTTTATTAAGATTTAATAAATATAAGACGAATTTAGTATCGAATTCTAGGGTCGATATAGGCATAAATGAGATCTGTAAAAAGATTAATTGCGAGAAAAATAAGAGCGATGAAGAAGACCGTAGCACTAATCACAAAATAATCATATTGATTTATAGCAGAAACTATTAATTCCCCCAATCCATGTAGATTAAAAGTTGTTTCTGTTAATATTGCTCCACCCAATAAAGACCCAAAATTTAGACCTATAATAGTTACAGTTGGAATTAATGCATTTTTTAATGCATGTTTGTTGATAACCTCTTTTTCACGACATCCTTTTGCTCTTGCTGTCCTAATGTAATCCTGTTCTAAGACTTCTAGCATACTGGAACGATTTTGCCGTACAATAGAAGCAAGAGTTATAAATGATAAACATAAAACAGGCATAATTAAATGCTGTAAATAATCAATTGCAATATTAAAATTTCCGGTAATTAATGCATCAACTAATCTAAATCCGGTTATTGGGAACTCTTCTGGATCGCTATAATCCATACTTTTAAACCCTGTTCCAGGGAGCCAACCAAGAGTATTAGAAAAAACAAATCTCACCATCATACCCATCCAAAAAACAGGTATAGATACTCCAATTAAAGCTATACCACGGAAAACCGTGTCCTGCCATTTATTTCTATGTTTTGCTGATATTTTTCCTGTTTTAATTCCTAGATATGAGGCAATGATGATCGAAAAAAAAGCTAGTTCAATTGTGACTGGAAGACGATCCCAGACAAGACGCCACACGGGTGCATTTCGTTCTATTGAAACCGATTCACCCCAATTTCCCGTAAATAAATTTCCAATAAATATAAAATATTGTTCTATAGGGGTTCTGTCATATCCTAATGCATGTTCTAGCATATCATAATCGTCTTGGTCAGCGTTTATGGGTAGAAGTGCTTGAACAGGATCTCCCGGCATTAATCGAGTTAATATAAAAGTTAATGTAATTACACCAAATAAAATTGGAACCATAATAAGTAATCTTCTTATTATATATTTTAGAAGACTCATTTTTTATTTCTCTTTATAATTTTTTAGTTAGTTATTAACTCTTCACTTTTTCCCATCCATTGTATATATTTCTGTTTTATTACTACAGCTGAGATTGAAGATAATAAATTAATACCGAATAATGATAATATCGTTACATATCCTTCCCACCTTGAAAAAAAGGTACTGATAATAAAAATATCAAATCCATATATGATCCAATGCCAAATCCAAGCCATTATTAATATGGCTGGTATTAACCAAATACTATTTCGAATAGCATATTCAAAAAAATCTTCTCTTAAAGCCATAATAAATACAATCAAAAACAAAATTAATAATGATAATATAGATTCTGGACTAAATAATATTTGATACAAAAACAATAATTTTACACTTATATCTTTTACAGATGAGACCTGTCCCTTAAAATTATAAGTAACATATACATTGCATATATACCCAAAGAAAACAAAATAAATCAATAGTAAAGCAAGTATAAAATTACTTTGTCTGCTTAAATCAATTTTAAGTTTCATAAAAATTATTTATTACTGATAAATTCAATGGAATTAATTTTATTTATAAATTATTCAATAATGTAATT
>JBHLQA010000058.1:0-12331 GCA_048885285.1 Candidatus Odinarchaeota archaeon | reverse complement strand
ATGATTAAATAAGTTCAATTTAATATAAGCAAATTACATTAAAAAAGAATAACGTTATATTTAAGATCGAGATATAAAGTATCTAAATTTCTCATCATCAATCTGCCATGCATTAAAGAAATCAAAAGTTTTTTTAGTATCCCATAGATTATCGATATTTTCAATTCCTTTATAAAGATCTGTTAATAAAGTTATATCACATGGATATTGTCTGTGTGATGGATAAAGCTCAAGATTATTTTGTTTTTCACATAATCTAATTAATTTAGAAAGACTATTAAGAACTTCTGGAAAATTTTCTCTTTTTGGCAAAAATTGATCTCCATAATATGCTACATCACTCGTAAAGAGTTCTCCTGTATTTGTAAGTATACATATTGAACCAGGTGAATGTCCTGGACAGTGTATAACTTCCACATTAACTTTTCCTAAATTAAATTTATCTCCATCTTTCAATGGATTAATCTTTTTTGCAGGAGGGATTAAATAGTTCTTTTCTGCGTATATCTTTACAATCTCATTAGGAGAGTCCTTAAAATAAGAAACATCATAAGGTTGCGAAACAATTTCAACTTCATTTTCATGAATATAAACCTCACTAAATTCTGCGTTCCCTAAGGGATGATCCCAGTGATAATGAGTATTTAATACTAAGAGATCTCTTTTTCCAATCAACTCATCTATAATTGGTTTTAGAGGATACAATCCACAACCAGTATCAAGTAAAAGAGCAGTATGTCGCCCTAAAAGTAAATAGATATTAAGAGGATCATTTGTATAAACAGGACTAACAAGTGAAATATTTTCTTTAATAACATATAAATATTCTTTATGTTCCGAAATATCAAAATGTTGATTTTCACTCTTCATAATTAGAGTAATGTTTATTATAGATTTAATTTTATCAATATTATGAATTTGTGGAAAGATATTCCACCTGGAGATAATCCTCCACTAATTTTAAATGCAGTAGTAGAGGTTATTAGTGGGTCCAGAGATAAATATGAATATAGACAAGAATGGGAAGCATTTGTTTTAGATCGAATAATTCCTTCCTCAGTTATTTTTCCTGTAGAGTATGGTTTTGTCCCACAGACTTGGGCAGATGATAATGATCCTCTTGATATAATGATTTTAAGTTATGAACCACTTGAAGTGGGGTGTATTGTAAAAGTTAGAATTATCGGTGCTTTAATTATAGAGGATGAACATGGAGATGACCCTAAAATTCTTTCAGTTTTAGTTAATGATGCTAGATTTAGTGGATATAATAATATAAATGATGTACATCAACATAAATTAAAAGAAATTCAAGAATTCTATGAAACTTATAAAAGATTGGAACCACATAAATGGGTAAAGTTTAAAGAATGGAAAAGTGTTGAGAAAGCTAAGGAAATTGTGGAATATTCAATTAATTTATTCAAAACTGTAAAACTTCATGAAGTATGAGTATTTTGTTTTAATTCTTTTTCTTTTTGTGTTTGTTTTTTAATAAAATATAATTAGGATGGTTAATTAGTCTTTAAAAACAGACTATTTAAAAAACAGAAAATTATTTGTTGATGTTATTATGGATTTTTCATTAACTGAAAAACAAAAAATGTTAAGAAAAATAACTAGGAAATTTGCTGAGGAAATCCTTGTACCTGTAGCAAAGGAAAGTGATGAAAAACAAGAATTAAATGAAAATGCTTTTAAAAAAATGCAGGAAATGAATTATTTTGGAGCTTGTCTTCCAGTAAAATATGGAGGTGCAGGACTTGAAAATGATACTATTGGTTTTTGTATAATTATTGAAGAAATTTCACGTGCAGATGCAGGTTGGGGAATAACTATGGCGGTACATAATGGAGTTGCAGCGTATCCAATTTATAAATATGGGACTGAAGAACAAAAACAAACTTTTTTAGAAGATCTAGCAAAAGGTAATAAGGTGGGAGCTTTTTGTTTAACTGAACCAAATGCGGGTTCAGATGCTGCTGGAGTTCAATTAACAGCAGTTAAAGATGGTGATGAATATATCTTAAATGGTACAAAAATATTTTCTACCTCTGGAGGTATAGCTGGAACATTATTAGTTGTTGCGAAAACAGGAGATAAAGATAGTAGAAGAGAAATGACTGTTTTTATTGTAGATAGTAATACTCCCGGTTATTCTGTCGGAGTAAAAGAGGATAAATTAGGAGTAAGAGCATCAAATACTTCAGAACTTGTATTTGAAGATGTTAGAGTACCCCAAGAAAATATTTTAGGTAAATACGGGGATGGATTTAAAATGGCAATGAGAATCTTAGATTTTGGGAGAATTGGTATTGCTGCCCAATGTTTAGGATTAGGACAAGCTGCATTAGAAGCATCAGTCAAATATTCAAATGAAAGAGTCCAATTTGGAAAACCTATAGGAAGATTTCAGGGAATACAATGGAAGTTAGCTGATATGGCTTGTGCCGTGGAATCCGCTCGGTTATTTACATATAAGGCAGCATTTTTACATGATATGGGAGAGAATTTTGGAACGGCTAGTTCGATGGCGAAATTAGTGGCTTCTGAAGCGGCAATGCAAGCAGCTCATGATGCCGTTCAAATTCATGGAGGTTATGGATTAATGAAAGCCTATCCTGTAGAAAGATATTTCCGTGACGCTAAGATGGGTGAAATTTATGAAGGAACAAGTGAAGTTCAAAGAATGGTAATTGCGGGTAACCTTTTAAGAAAAGGAGTATAAAAAAAATTCATAAATAATATTGATATAATCCGATATAATTAAAGATTTTTATTTCAACATCATAAATTATATTCTTTCAGAATTTTTTATTGCTTTCAAAAAAAAATAGATAATTTTTGAGATAAGATAAAGAGGTCATGAGATTAAATTGAAAATATTCGTATGTATTAAACAAGTACCAGGGATTTCAGAGGTCAAAATCGACCCAAAGACAAATACTCTAATAAGAGAAGGTGTTGAATCAATTCTTAATCCAAATGATCGAAATGCACTTGAAATGGCTTTAGTACTTAAAGAAGAACAAAAAGCAGAAGTTATAGCTTTAACTATGGGACCTCCTCAGGCAGAAGAGATATTACGTGAAGCTTTAGCAATGGGCATTGATAAGGGAGTTTTATTAAGTGATAGAGCTTTTGCTGGGGCAGATACTTTAGCAACCTCATATACTCTAGCCTTAGCAATTAAAAAATTTATGAAAGAATCTGATTCTGAAGAAAATTATCTTATTATTTGCGGATCACAAGCAGTAGATGGAGATACTGGACAAGTACCTCCAGAATTGGCAGAAGAATTAGGAATTCCGCAAATTACTTATGTTCAAAAACTTAAATTAAGTGAAGATAGAATTGTAGTTGAGAGAAAATTTAGAGCTACTGAGATTGTAGTTATTGAAACAAAATTACCTGCATTAATTTCAGTATTAACCGATATAAATAAGCCTAGATTCCCAACTATGATGGGAATTATGAAAGCTTATGAAAACTCAAATGTAATATATTTTGATTCTAAGAATTTAAACGCAGATATCTCTAAAATTGGATTAAATGGTTCTATGACTGAAGTTAACAAAATTTTTTTTCCTGAAAGAAATGGAAAACGTATTATTTTAGAAGGTTCTCCTGAAGAAGTAGTAAAAAAATTATGTCATCATCTACAAGAGGATAAAATTCTCTAAGAGGATATTTTCGTTGAGTATAATAATAGATAAAGAATTATGCACTGGTTGCGCTAGCTGTGTGGAAAGCTGTATGTATGAAGCTATTGAATTAAGTAATAATATAGCAAAGGTTTTAGCAAATTGTATTCTATGTAGAGCATGTATAGAAGCTTGTCCTGAAGGAGCAATTTCATTGGAACGAGGAGATACTAAAACAAAAAAAATTGATATTTCCCAATTCAAAGGAGTATGGGTTATTGCAGAGCATTATAAAGATAAAATCCATAACGTCGCATTCCAATTACTAAGAAAAGGACGAGAGTTGGCAGATGTATTAAGAGTAAATTTAACTCTTTTAATATTAGGGTCAAATTTCGATGATAAATTAGAAGAATTTAGCCAATATGGAATGGATGAGATATTATATGTTAAATCACCAATATTGAAAGATTACTACTCAGATTTATATGTAAAAGCAATTACTGAACTTATTTTAGAGAATAAACCAGAAATTATTTTAATTGGAGCAACCCCTACGGGAAGAGATTTCACTCCCAGAATTGCAAAAAGACTTAATGCTGGATTAACAGCCGATTGTACAGGATTAGAAATAAATCCTGAAACTAAAAATTTGTTTCAAACACGTCCAACCTATGGGGGAAATATTTTAGCAACAATTCAAACTCCTTCTAGCAGACCTCAAATGGCCACTGTAAGGCCTGGTATTTTCAAAATGCCTGAAAAAATACAAAAAGAAGTAAATATCAGGACAATTGAATATCAGTTTGAAGAAAAGGATTCTGTATCAAAAATAGTAAAAGTAATAAGTAAAACAAAAAATACTGTGAATCTTGAGGATGCCAAATATATTGTTGCTGGAGGTCGTGGAGTTGGTTCCAAAGAAAATTTTAAACTTTTAGAGGAATTAGCAACTGTTTTAGGTGCTGAATTGGGAGGATCCCGAATCACAATTGAATTGAACTGGTTAGAACCAGATAGACAAATTGGTCAGACAGGAAAAACTGTAAATCCAAAATTATATATTGCTTGTGGAATTTCAGGAGCGATTCAACATATTGTAGGTATGCAAAACTCTGATATTATAGTTGCAATAAATAAAGATCCAAATGCACCAATCTTTCATTGGGCTCATTATGGTATAATTGGAGATCTTAATGAAATTATTCCAGTTCTCATTCAAGAAGTTAAAAAATTAAAATCTGAAGAATAGCTAAACTAAATCAAAATCGGAATCTTCTTTTTTTCTCATATTTGATTTATTCACCAAAAAGATTTAAAATCGAGAATTTAAAACTTATCAAAATTATCAATTTTAGAAAAAAAAAGGAAGTAATGGAATGAATTTTAGTTTTATTCGTGGAGGAATAAAATTATGGGCTAAAAAACAAACATTCCACTACTAGAAAAAAAATATTTTTTTCTAGGATGTATTTAGTCACCCATCCTAATAAATCTTTTGGTCAATTTTATGAACGTTCTGTTCTATTATTGCGTGAATTGTATTGCTATGATATTAATATGAGTTTAGGGTATTGATTTTTACATAATACATCCTTTTTTTAAAAATTAAAGCTAAATCAGCTCATAAATTTAATTGAAAAAAAAAATTTTTCATAAAAAATATGGAAAAGAAATCACTTTTTATGAAAAAGATTATCCCATTTTTTTTGCAAATTTTTAATATACCTCATTTTATTATATATAATTTTGAATTTTATTAAGAAGTTAATAGGAATAAAATTTACCCAGGAAACCCATATCAAGTAAATCATAAAGAATTAGAACTTATTCAATTATTTTATAGATGATTTCTCTCAAAAATGTTTCTAAGTATGCATCTTTTTATATTTCCACAATTATCATTAAATTATTACTTAAAAACGAAAAAGTAATCTAAAGGAGTAAAGGATATATTTAAAGATATTAAAAAAAAAGAAAATTTAAATTTTTAAATTATTTTATGGTGTCTTTGATCCGATTCTACCTTTCTTTTTCAGAACATAGATAAGAACGATAACTCCCGCAGCTACAGGAATTCCAATAACTAATCCCCACATGAGAGGGCCAGAGAGTCCTTCAGATGGTGCCTTATACGAAGCAACATATTCGCTAGTAGTTAATACCGTAGTGTTATATTGACTTAATCCGATTCTTAAGGTAATCATTTCATTTGGGCTTGCAAGTCCCAGAATTTCAAACAGTAAAGTAAAATCTTCTTCTATTACACCAAACTCAATTGTATTATTGCCTGATATACTATTATCTATTTCCATCGCTTCTTGAAAAGGTCCATTATTGTTAATCCATGGTAGATCTTGTAATAAATACAGCTCATAATCACTTACATTTACACTTTCAACAACTAATTGGGTCCAACTGTAATTATGTCCATGACAGTGAATAGCAACATAAGACTCAGTAAATCCATCTATATAATATTCAATTTCAGTGCTGTTGTATGTAATTGTAAGATCATATGGATATGTTGTATAATTATATAAAATTGGATCATTAACAAGAACATGATTTCCTATTTCCCATGGATTCGCATATGGTTCATGAACTATTGTGTGTGTCGTCTCAATATTATAACCCCAGTAATCTTCAAGAGCAACTTTAACAGTCAATGACCCAGAATGAGACCACCCATCAGGAATTATCAGTAATTTATAATTACCTCCTTCAAAGCCTGGCGTATTTGGATCACCATCAAAAGCATCAAATATCCAATTTTCAAAAGTATAAGTAGTTATTCCCGTTTCTTGATTAAGCACAATATCTATTTGATCTAACGTTTCAGCTGGTTCCCAGTAATCGCAGTATTGATAACCACTATCCCGTACAATTGCAAGGTTTAAATTTCCATGAATTGTGATATTTGATAAGGTTATGAGATCAACTAATGGGATTGTAGTATAAGGAGCCATACTTTCAAAATATATCCAGTAATACGCATCTTCATCAACATTAGGAATATCAAAATCACAGCCTCTTTCCCAAAAGAGCAAGTTATTTCCTGATATTCCATGAATATCCATAATATAAGTTCCATTACTATTTCTTAAATCATTGGTTTCATCATACGTTTCATCTATAACATCCCATGCATCTCCATCCCAAGCATATACTTCATCTGTCCACCCGCCTCCTGGTGATACTCCAAGCTGTGATATATTAAAATGCAAATCATGCCATTTACTGGGATATGCAACATATATCCGATCTCCAACATTTTCTAGTGCTTTGAATGATTGAAGTGGAGTAGTTGCAGTAGTAGTATGATCTAAATATTCATCTGTAGTCGTATTATAGACAACAACTGCGGAAGGATTTACTGAAGTTGGTATAACACCTAAGTTATCAGTAGCATTTATTGTTATGTTCAATCGATATTGTCCTAAACTATTTAGGGTAAAATCAAATACTTGAGCTTGTTTGAGAGTTGGATAATAATCATCTGGTTCAAATTGCGCCGTTATAAATGTTGAAGGATAAGTTTCTGGATAGGAAAGGCTGGTAATAGGAATTGCACTACTAGAGAGTTCTATAAAATTCGAATCAATTTGTATAACACCTTCTTCTGTCTGATCAGCATTAGCTATTAAGGTCACATAGTCTCCAGCAGGTAAATAATAGTAGCAATTTTTCGCATTTTCTATTGTTTTTACCTCAAGTGGAGCAATAGATTCAAAGCAATTAAGTTTTTTTGCATCTTTAAAGTATAAATGATTTAGATTATAACCATCACTAATACCTATATCGCCATCCATATATTTTGTATAATTTATTCTTACAAAAGAATTATTTGCCACAGTAAATTCTAAAGCTTTATACTGATCTCTTGAAATTTTTATTGTGGTAGTATTTAGACCAATTCCCCATTCCATAGGGGGTATCTCATTTAGATATAGTGAATATTGTATTAAAGAATATGCATTTGATTCTGTCATTGATACATAGACATATCCATCACTTGGAACATATATAATATTAGTACCCCAATCGCCACCATAAATACCATATCCATTCTCGCAAGGAATACATATAATAGGTTGAATCATGTTCATTAGATCATTAGTATACATATCAAAGGTATTATATATATTTCCAAGATATAATGAATAAAGTTCTCCTTTATTTGCTCTAAATCGATAGAATTGGGGAGTAAAAGTGTTTGATTCAAGCTCATTCCAGCTAGGGTTTTCATCTCCATTTCCACCGATTTTCATGGTTCCAGGAGCTATTGTTGATAAGTCATAATCCATAAACGATAATTCAAGATATGCTGGTTTATCATAATCAAGGTTAAGAAGTAACCTATACGTACCAGATTCATGTGCGATAAATTCATAATAGAAATGAGAGAAAATCATATAACCTTCGTAAGATGGATAATCAGTTGCTCCTTCTATTTTAAAAATGCCTCCGTACAATGGAACTGGAGTTAGTACTGTTCCAGTAGGAGATATTAAAGCAATACTATCAACGGCAGGTCCTCCTCCCCCCATGGGAATTGGAGGTTCATCTGACATGAATTGAAAGCGAAGCAGTTTTGGACCAGCACCATCAAGCATCATATCTACCTGAATAGGTATAGAATAGTTTAATGGCACTGTTAGAGACCCACTTTCAGACATAACATAATAATTATAGACTGAATTTATGGTAAATGGTGAGAGTGTATCACTTTCTGCATTATAAGCACTTACATTAAGGAATTTAGTCGACCATGGATTTATATAGCCATTACTTGTTGGTGTTTTAGTAATGTATTCTTGAAAATACTGTGGATAATACAATGAAATATCATCACCAGGATAATCCGAGATAATTTCTCCATTAGTTTGTGGAGCACCAAGCCAATCCATAATTATAAATTCTCCTTGATTTGAACCACTAACACTATAAGTAGTGTACATATTTGGTGAAGGAATGATTACTCCATATGCTAAAGGATCATCTTCATCTAGATCAAAGGTAGCACCATCTCCTTGCAAAGAAATTGCGTTGACTGAATTCAAGTTAAAAATACCCAATATAAGCAAAGTCAAGACGACTGCTAATGGAATTACTTTTTTTTTAAGTAAAGTAGATTTTGCCATATTAAACATTTTTTATTTTTTAATTAGATCAATAAAATGATCTATAACCTACAAAGGTTAATATACATATATAAATTTAATTTTCTAACTTTTTGAATAAAAAGTAAATAATAAAATTAGAGAAATATCACTAAAATTTATAAAACAGTTGTACTCTTGTATTATTAAGTAATTTGTTCAAAAAAAATTAGAAAAATAATGTGAGATTTAAAATGTCAAGTGAAGAATCTGGAGAAAACCATTATATTCCTTTTGTTGGTCTTCTTGAGGATTATGTGGGGCGTTCCCCACTGGATTATTATAGTTGGGGTCACATTGCCTTTGGAATCGCAGCATTTTCTCTTTTTTCCTTAATAATAACAATTTGGGAGATTTTCATAGAAGAAGCAACGATGTCATGGTACTATATCCTTATTTTTGTACTAATTGTTGCTGTTTGCTGGGAATTAATAGAAAATACAATTCTTTGGAAATTGAACTTAAAATATGAAAATAGGAAGGATTCATTGATTAATTCCTTGTTTGATATTATTTTTGTTATTTTCGGAGGTGCTTCTACATGGTTGCTAAAGTGGATAATTATGGATGTAATGGGTCATTTTGGACGGTGGTTTTATTTGACTGCATTAATCTACTTCTTGCTTGTTTTAGTTGCTTACTTTATAGGATTTCTTATCACAAATGAAGAAACTAAAAAAGCTAGAAAAGAGTTAGGAAAGTTTTTAAGTTAAAAAGCCTCAAAGTATTCAAAAATTCTTTATTTTTTTATAGTTCATTATACTGGTTTTAATTTATATTTTTCTAAGGCAAATAGTGCTGCTCCAAAAGCTCCTATTAACTGGGGATTAGGAGGAATTAAAATATCAGTATTTAATTCTTTTTTTAAAATATCTCTTATAATGCTATTATGAGCTATTAATCCACCAGTAAGAACAACTGAATCCTCTATCTCGGTCATCTCAATTATACGTCTTATTACTGATCCAAAAGCACTTTTTATCATGTCTTCCACCTTTTCTCCATCTTTAATACGAGTAAGAATTTCTGTTTTAGCAAAAACGGTACAAAAACTTGCAAGGGGTGTATTTGATGTAGATTTTAAAGCTAATGTATTTAATTCATTAAGAGGAATATCTAATCGATATGCAATTTCTTCAATGAACGCTCCTGTGCCTGCAGCACATTTTCTATTCATTTTAAAGCGAATAATTTTACCTTCCTTATCAAGCTTGATAACCTTAGTATCTTGTCCTCCAATATCGATAATAGTAATTTTTTTTGGAAAATAATAATAAGCTCCTTTTGCATGACAACTGATTTCAGTTTTATAACTATCAGCAAAAGTAACTTTATTTTTTCCATAACCAGTTGCTGTGATGTGTTTTATTGAGGATTTTATCAATGATCCACTATTAATTACTTCTTCAAGAGCTTTTTTACTTGAAGTCTCAATTGAAGTACCAGTACGCTTAATAAATGAGCTTATTAATTCTTTATCACTATCTATGATTACTGATTTTACATATGAAGTTCCTACATCAATACCTATAACAAAGATTTTATTAGTCATAATTTTATAGTAAATAAATTACAATTTAGGAGGAAATTAAGGAGCAAATTCACATACTTTTATTAAAGAAACAAATAATTTATTATAAATTGTTTCTATACCTTTGATCTTCCCATATTCTACAAGTTTTCCATTGAGAAAGTCGATTTCAGAGGGTTTTCCATTGTAGATATCTTGCGCCATTGAAACTCTATGATGTCCTAAATGTTCTAAATAGTCTATACCTTTATCTATAAAATCTGGTTCTAAAGAAATACCATACGCTTTTGCAACCTCTACTCCTTCACGCAATAATTTTCTACTAATTTCTCTTGTTTCACTAAAATCCATTA
Organism: Candidatus Odinarchaeota archaeon; assembly: GCA_048885285.1. GTDB lineage: Archaea > Asgardarchaeota > Lokiarchaeia > Sigyniarchaeales > SOKP01 > Loki-b32. The sequence continues at coordinate 1,641 of JBHLQA010000058.1, read as the reverse complement.
TCTCCTTCATTGTAGTATGGGTTAATACACAAAGAGGGGAAATTGTATTAAGAATGCATTTTATCCATACTTCTTTTTTGATGTCTTTAGTGAAAATCGTTTCTAATCCTGAGGAATTAATTATTTCTGCTATTTTTTTTGCTTTTTCTTCAGTTTTTATAGTTAATACTCCTAAATAATTTGGAGGATTAAAAAATGACATTCTTATTAGTCCATTATCTATAATATAACCACCAAAATTAACTATCATACGCAAAGAATTTTCTTCTCCAACATATTCTGCAATTATTTCTTCTGTATCAAATCCATTTTGCAAACTAACTAAGATTGTATTTGGTTTAATAACTTTACTAATTTGTGGCAAAATTCTTTTAAGATGCGGTGCTTTTACGGCAATAAACAAAATATCTACATCTTTATTTCGAAGATCATTTACTGAATTTAAAATATTTTCTTTTGGAAAGAAAACATCAAATTTTTTAAGATATCTAATTTTCAATCCATAATTTTTTATAGCATTCATATGGTTTTTATTAATATCAACAAGAACAACATTATAACCAGCCTTTACTAGATGAGCGGCTAAAATCCCCCCTGGTGGTCCTACTCCAATTATTCCAAATTTATAATTCTGTGCCATAATTATTTTAATATTCTAAATTTTAAGTTTTTTTCATTAAATCTTATTAAGAGTTGACGAAGATTTTAAGAACTAAAAAGAAAATTCCTCAAATAATTAATAGATTTTAATGATCATATTACATATTAAAATAAAGGTAGATAAAATAATAGTAATTTTGATAAAATTTTTATGAATTAGTCAAGTAATTGATAAGGTAATGTAATGCTTCAACGGCTTTACTTGTATCTTTTTCACCACTTTCGAGAACATGGATAATTGTTGAATTTTCATACGGAAATGCAATCATGGTAATATCAATATAACTCTTGAATTTCGTTATCACACTACCCTGTTTTAATGTAATAGTTCCATAGTGTGGATTCTTTTTCAAAATACTGATGAGCTTTTTATCTTGATTTAATTTATCAATGAACTCAATATTTGTCAATTCTTTTTTTTCAATCAACCATAATGCATTTGTCATTTCCTCTCTGAGTGCATCAAGATTGTTAGCATTAGAGAATATTTTAAGGACTGTATCTAATCCAATAAGTGTTCCTACATCTATACTACCATTATCTTTTTTAAAATCTCCAAGTATATCAATAATACCAGGCATAATTCTGTCAAATCTCGCGAAAAAGAAAGTTCCTCCCCCAGGTTTCAATTTCCTGGTGACTCTTCCAAAGATGAAAGGAGTTGCTATCGGAAAATTAAGAACAGCCATCCAAACTGATTTGCGTAACATTTTGGCTCCATACTCGTTTATATAATAGAATCCATTACAATAAACAATCTTCTTTAATTGCGTATCGAAATCGAGAATAACTTTAATATCACTATCGTTAACCTTCATTTTTTCAATGTCTCTTAAAATTATTTTCTGTATGCTTTTAGATTCTCCTTCTAAATCTTTCGTTCTCTTATTTATTCGTGGTCCTAAATCTAAACCAAAAACTTCGCTTTTTATTATTTCACTTGGTTTCAAAGCTTTCTGAACTTGGTTAATAATCATATCT